>DATBBS010000139.1:0-2686 GCA_036270895.1 Xanthobacteraceae bacterium | reverse complement strand
GAAGGGTTTTCCGCCCGGCCCGTCGTGATCGACGATCACCGGGATCTTGGCATTCGGGCAGAGCTTGAGGAATTCCGGCTTGTACTGCTCGCCCTTCCAGACGTCGACCGGGATCATCTTGTAGGGGAGTCCCAGCTCCTCCAGCGCAATGAAAATCTTCTGCACGTTCGGACTGGTCAATGCGTAGAGGTCGATCATGGCGTGTTTCCCTGAATGAAGCCGCAAACCCTAGCGAGCGGCCGGAATGCCCGCAAGCAGGCGCCGGCCGAAACCCGGCTGCGCCACGGCCGGTTCGGATGTAGAGTAGCGGCACCGAAAGCGTGTTTCTATCGATCCGAACCGGAGGCAGGTCGTGAACGCCGTCGACAAGAAGCTCACCGGCCGCATCGCGCCCGATCGCATCCGCATGATGACGGTGCCGCGGCCGCCGCAAGGCGTGGTCGAGCGCTTCATGGCGCTCGGCGACCCGAGCGGCGTGGTGTCCGACGCCATGGACGAGCTCGGCATTCCGCCCGGCGTCATCGGCGCCTCGGTGCTGCGGCCGACCCTGCCGGGCACCACGATCGTCGGACCGGCGCTCACGGTGCGCAACATCCTCCAGCGCACCAACCCGCTCGACGGCGCCAGGACCCACGCCAACAAGATGGCCGAGTTCGAGGCGCATAATCTCGCGACTCCCGGCGACGTGCTGGTCATCCAGGGCGTGGCCAATGTGTCCAACATGGGCGGCATCTCGGCGCAGACCGGCAAGCGCCAGGGCGAGCGCGGCGCGATCGTGATGGGCGGCGTGCGCGACATCGCGCATTCGCGCGCGGTCGGCTATCCGGTGTGGTCGACCGACATCACGCCGGCGACCGGCAAGTGGCGGATCGAGACCGTCGAGATCAACGGCGAGGTGCAGCTCGCCGATATCCGGGTTGCGCCCGGCGACCTCGTGATCGCCGACGATACCGGCGTCTGCTTCATCCCGCGCGATTACATCCTGGAAGTGCTGGAAGTGGCCGAGAAGAAGTCCCAGGCCGAGGACGCGCGCTGCAAGGCCATCGACGGCGGCATCCCGGTCCCCGACATCTCGCGCGCGAGTTTCGGCGAAAAGTCATGAAAGCGTGACATGGCCAAGCATGTCGTCGCCGCCGTCTCCGAGATCGCGCCGGGCGGGCGCAAGCTGGTCGAGGTGAACGGGCGCGCCATCGTGCTGTTCAATCTGTCGGGCGAGTTCTTCGCCCTGTCCAACCGCTGCCCGCACCAGGGCGGCAACCTGTGCGAAGGCCAGCTCACCGGCCTGGTCGAGTCCTCGGAGCCCGGCGAGTACCGGGTGTCGCGTCAGGGAGAAATCCTGCGCTGCCCGTGGCACCAGTGGGAATACGACATCCGCACCGGCAAATCCTGGTGCGATCCGCGCAGCGTGCGGGTGCGCAATTTCCCGGTCACGGTCGAGCCCGGCGCGCGGCTGGTCGAGGGGCCGTATGTGGCCGAGACCTTTCCGGTGAGCATCGAGGATCAGTATGTCGTCGTCGAAATGTAGACTGTAGGGTGGGTTAGGCGCGTAGCGCCGTAACCCACCGTCCGCACCCGCCACGGTGGGTTACGCGCCACCAATCTCGGGCTTGCCCGAGATTGGCATCAAAAATTGCGCAAGTCGGGCAAGCCCGACTTGCGTGGCGCCAACCCACCCTACGAAATCCGATACGTCTTCAGCGGATTGTCCACCATGATCTTGCGCCGCAGCTCGGCCGACAACCCGGGCGGCAATATCTCGTCGCCGTCGAACTGCCAGTGCGGATAATCGCTGGCGAACAGCAGCACCTCGTCGGAGCCCAGGTGATCGATCGCGCGCGCGATCACGTCGGCCGAGTCGGGCGCGTCCAACGGTTGGATCGTCAGGCGGAAGTGATCGCGGAAGATCTCCGCCGGCGCGCGGTCGACCCAGGGAATTTCGCTGCGCAGCCCGCGCCAGAATTTCGAGAAGCGCCAGAGAAAGGCCGGCACCCAGGTCACGCCCGACTCGATCAGCACCACCTTGAGGCCGGGAAATTTCGCGAACACACCTTCGCTGATCAGGCTCGCGGTCTGCGACTGAAAACCTTGCGACTGGCTGGTGTAGTCCTCGACATAGTAGGTCGGCCAGCCCAGCGCCGTCACCGGATGGCGGTAGGCGCTGCCGGCGTGAATGCCGATCGGCAGGCCGTGGCGCTCGGCCGCCGCGAAGACCCGGCCAGTAATGCCGGCGGCCCAGCGGCATCTCGCCCATCGCCAGCACCAGGATCTGGACGAAACGCTTGTCCTTGGCGCAGCGCTCGATCTCGTCGACCGCATAGTCGACATTCTGAAGCGGCACCACCATCGAGGCGCGCAGGCGCGGATCGCGGTCGAGCCATTCCTTGGCGAGCCAGTCGTTGACGGCCCGCGCGAATGCTGCCGCCATGTCCTCGCTGAACACCGATTGGACGCCGTAGATGCAGTTGAGGATCGCGCATCCCGACCCCCAGCGGTCGAGCACCTGAGCACCGAGCGCCGCGACGCCGGACCCGGCCCGCCCGCTCGGGTCGCGCCAATCCGGGCGCGCCGACAGCGGCGCATTGGGCGGATAGCTGATGCTGTCGAGCGAGTCGATGCCGCGCTCATGCACCGAGGTGCGCCAATGCGTGTCGAGATAAGGCAATAGCGCCTGCATGCCGGGCACGGC
>DATBBS010000138.1:0-3168 GCA_036270895.1 Xanthobacteraceae bacterium | reverse complement strand
GCCGGAATGACGGCGGTCACCCGTGGCCAGCGCGGTGGCGGCGGCGGCTCGTTCCTGCTATCCCGCTCGGCGGCGAGCCAGAAGCGGCCGCGCCCGGCCAAGAGGTAGAGCCAGACCGCCAGTGCGAGCATTGCGACGATGTCACCGGGCATCGTAAGGTTTCGTCCCCGTCGAGGATGGCAGGCGTTATTTAGCGCAG
This sequence comes from Xanthobacteraceae bacterium, assembly GCA_036270895.1. Taxonomy (GTDB): domain Bacteria; phylum Pseudomonadota; class Alphaproteobacteria; order Rhizobiales; family Xanthobacteraceae; genus JAVDCA01. The sequence continues at coordinate 2,969 of DATBBS010000138.1, read as the reverse complement.
CTATCTGCCACTTGAACGCCCGAATTCCAAACCGGGAGCCATTCCGTTGCGGCAACCCTCATGACCAGCGGCGACAAGGTCCTTGTCACCGGAGCGAGCGGCTTCGTCGGCTCCGCCGTGGCGGCCAAGCTGGTGGAGCGCGGCTTCTCGGTGCGCGCGCTGGTGCGGGCGAGCAGTCCGCGCAGCCACCTGGCGGGCCTCGATCTCGACTATGTGCAGGGCGATCTGCGCAGCGCGGAGACCATCCGGCCCGCGATGGCGGGCGTGCGTTATGTGTTCCATGTCGCGGCCGACTACCGGTTGTGGGCGCGCGATCGCAACGAGATCGTCACCAACAACGTGACCGGCACCCGGGTCACGATGGAGGAGGCGCTGCGCGCCGGCGTCGAGCGCATCGTCTATACCAGCAGCGTCGCCACCCTGGCGGTGCAGCGCGACGGCACATCGGTCGACGAGACCGTGCCGCTCGACGAGCTCAAGGCGATCGGAGCCTATAAGCGCAGCAAGGTCGCGGCCGAGCGCCTGGTCGAGCAGATGATCGCCCGCCACGGCCTCCCGGCCGTCATCGTCAATCCGTCGACCCCGATCGGACCGCGCGACGTCAAGCCGACGCCGACCGGGCGGATCATCGTCGAGGCGGCGCGCGGGCGCATGCCTGCCTTCGTCGATACCGGCCTGAACCTGGTCCATGTCGACGACGTCGCGCAGGGGCACCTCGCGGCCCTCGACCGCGGCAAGATCGGCGAGCGCTATATTCTGGGCGGCCAGAACGTGCAGCTTTCCGAGATGCTCACCGTCATCGCCAATCTGATCGGACGACGCCCGCCGCGGGTGCGCGTTCCGCGCTCGGCGATCGTGCCCCTCGCGCTCGCGGCCGAGACCGTCGCGCGCTTCACCGGGCGCGAGCCCTTCGTCACCATGGACGCGTTGCGCATGTCGAAATACCGGATGTTCTTCACCACCGCAAAGGCGGAGCGCGATCTCGGATTCACGGCGCGCCCCTTTACGGAGGCGCTCACAGATGCCATCCGTTGGTTTCGCGACGCCGGGCACCTCAAGCGCTGAGGCCCGGCCTTGATATCGGATCGCCTTGCTCCCTTCAGCAGAAAGCGGATTACACCTTGAGTAACGAGAATTTCCTGTCCCGTCTCACCGCGGTCGCGGCCGACACCGAGGCGCTGCTCGACCGGCTCCTCGGCCCGGCGCCGCTCGAGGGCGAGCGCGCCCGTCCGGGCCGGCTTATGGCGGCGATCCGTTATGCGGGCCTTGGCGGCGGCAAGCGGTTTCGTCCGTTTCTGGTGGTCGAGTCCGCCGCCCTGTTCGGGGTGCCGCGCGCCCAGGCGCTGATGGCCGGCGCGGCGCTCGAATGCGTGCATTGCTATTCGCTGGTGCATGACGACCTGCCGTCGATGGACAACGACGACCTGCGCCGCGGCCGCCCAACCGCCCACAAGGCTTTCGACGACGCCACCGCCATCCTGGCCGGCGACAGCCTTCTCACCTATGCGTTCGACCTTCTGTCACGGCCCGAAACCCACCCGAGCGCGGACGTCCGCATCAAGCTGGTCATGGCGCTGGCGCGCGCCTCCGGTTTGGGCGGCATGGTGGGCGGGCAAATTCTGGATCTTGGCGCTGAAGGCCGTTTTCCCGACCTGCCCAAGCCGCAAGGGCTGGGCGAGGTCGAGACCCTGCAGGCGATGAAGACCGGCGCGTTGATCCGCTTCGGCTGCATGGCGGGCGCGATCCTGGGCGAGGCCGGCGACGACCGATTGCGCGCCCTCGAGCGCTATGGCGCCGCGGTCGGCCAGGCTTTTCAGATCGCCGACGACCTGCTCGACATCGAGGGCGACGCCGCGACGGTCGGCAAGCAGACCGGCAAGGACGCCGCGGCCGGCAAGGCCACCATCGTGGGCGTGCTCGGCATCGCCAAATCGAAGGAACGGCTGAAGGCCCTGGTCGACGAGGCGTCGTCCTCCCTGTCGGTGTTCGGCGAGCGCGCCGACCTGCTCAAGGTCGCGGCGAAGTTCGTGGCCGAACGGCAGACCTGAAGCCGGCCAAGAGCGTGCGTTACACGTCGGCAAATCCGCCGACCCGATACCCCGAGCGGCGCAGCGCCGCGATGCAATCCGGGTCGGTCAGGGCGGCGAGCTCCTCGGTATAGCGGTATCCGGGCGCATGGCCCGCGAAGGCGTCCGCGCTCGCCGGATGCGTATAGATTTCGACGATGCCGGGCGGCAGATGATCCAGCAAACCTCTGATCCGCGCGGCTGTCATGGCGCCCGACCAGGCCAACCCGAAGACGGCGCCCGGCGTCGTCATCCGGGCACGCCGCGCCTGCGCGCGCAGCACCCGCGTCCATTGGCCGAGAAAAAACGGCGACAGGGCCGCCACCGATGGATCGATTGCCCGCACCACCGCGGCGGGCTCCGCCGGCACACGGATGGCGCGTGCGCCGAATTTGCCGCCGATCGCGATGATCTGCGCCGCGATGACCGGATGAAGATGAAAATGCTTGTGCGCATTGACGTGATCGAGCCCCAGTCCGGTCGCGCGGAAGGCTTCGAACTGCGCCGTGATCTCGGCCGCGACCTGCCGGCGCACGGCCGGCCGCAACGCGATATCGAATCCGAGCCGCGCCATGTCGGAGCGGAAATATCCGTCGGGACCGACGAGATCGGGGACCCGCTCCGGCGGCAGCGCGGGCCTCGCCTCGACAAGCACCACATGCAGGCCGACCCGTAGGCCCGGCAAGGCGCGCGCGCGGCGCACCGCGTCGGCCGCGGCCGGGCTCGCCACCATCAGGCTCGCGGCGGAAAGGATTCCAGACTTGTGGGCGATCTCGACGGCGTCGTTGACCTCTTCGGCAAGGCCGAAGTCGTCCGCCGTGACGATCAGGCGGTTCAGTGCGCCAGCTCCTTGTGCTGACGCAGGAAGGCGAAGAACTCGACGCCTTCGCGCAAGCGCCGCTT
>DATBBS010000137.1:0-2202 GCA_036270895.1 Xanthobacteraceae bacterium | reverse complement strand
GGCCGGGGCCGCCGACGAGCCGTTCGGCACGTCCGGCATCGCGCATTTCCTCGAGCATCTGATGTTCAAGGGCACCGCCAAGAACCCCGAGGGCAGGTTCTCGCAGACGGTCGCGGCGCTCGGCGGGCAGGAGAATGCCTTCACGACCGCCGACTACACCGGCTACTTCCAGCGCATCGCCAAGGAGCATCTCGAGCAGATGATGGCGTTCGAGGCCGACCGCATGACCGGCCTGGTGCTCAGCGAGGCGAACGTCGTGCCCGAGCTCAAGGTGGTGCTCGAGGAATACAACATGCGGGTGGCCAACAGCCCCGATGCGCGCCTCGGCGAGCAGATCGCCGCCGCCCTCTACCTCAACAGCCCGTACGGCCGGCCGGTGATCGGCTGGCGCCACGAGATCGAGAAGCTCACCCGCGAGGACGCGCTCGCCTTCTATCGCCGCTTCTACACGCCGAACAACGCCGTCGTGGTGATCGCCGGCGACGTCACCGCCGACGAGGTCAAGGCGCTGGCCGAGAACACCTACGCCAAGGTGCCGCGCGTCACCGACATCAAGCCGCGCGCGCGCCCGCAGGAGCCGCCGCCGACGGCGCCGCGCACCGTGATGCTGGCCGATCCGCGCGTCGGCCAGCCGAGCCTGCAGCGCAGCTACCTGGTTCCCTCCTATGCGACGTCGAAGAAGGATGCCGAAGCGCTCGAGGTGCTGTCGCATATTCTCGGCAGCGGCTCGACCAGCCGGCTCTACCGCGCGCTCGTGGTCGAGCAGCGCGTCGCCACCAACGCGGGCGCGTTCTATCAGGGGTCTTCGCTCGACCCCTCGCGCTTCGGCGTCTATGCGATTCCGCTGCCCGGCGTCACCTTCAAGACCGCCGAGACGGCGCTCGACGAGGTCATCGCCGACATCATCAAGAGCGGCGTCACCGCCGAGGAGCTCGATCGCGCCAAGACCCGCATGATCGCCGACGCGGTCTATGCGCAGGACAACCAGGCGGCGCTCGCCCGCTGGTACGGCGTCGCGCTCACCACGGGGTCGACCGTGGAAGACGTGCTCGCCTGGCCCGACCGCATCCGCGCCGTGACCGCCGACGCGGTCCGCGACGCCGCGCGCAGCTGGCTCGACCGGCGCCGCTCGGTCACCGGCTATCTGGTCAAGGAATTGCCCGAGGAGAAACGTTCGTGACGGCTCACATGGCTCGTTATTCGGCGGCTCGCCTGCCAAAAATCATCGCTCGCGCGCTCATCGGCGCCTGCCTGCTGGTCGCGATGGCGGCGCCGGCCGCGGCGACCAAGATCGAACGCGTGAAGAGTCCGGGCGGCATCGAGATCTGGCTGGTGCAGGAAACCACGGTCCCGCTGATCGCCATGGACTTCGCGTTCCGCGGCGGCGCCACCCAGGATCCGGCCGGCAAGGCGGGTGTCGCGAGCCTGGTTGCCGGGATGATCGACGAAGGCGCCGGCGACCTCGACTCGAAGACGTTCCACGAGCGGTTGGAGTCCAAGGCGATCGAGCTCAGCTTCACGGCGAACCGCGATCATTTCACCGGCTCGCTGCGCACCCTGACCGAGAACAAGGACGCGGCCTTCGAGATGCTGCGGCTCTCGCTCACTGCCCCGCGGCTGGATGGGGCGGATGTCGAGCGCATCCGCAGCGAGGTCCTCGGGATCCTGCGCCGCGAGTCGACGAACCCGGACGACATGGCGAGCCGGCGCTGGTGGGAGACCGCCTTCGCGGGCCACCCCTACGGCCGGCCGGTGCGCGGCACCCCGGAAACCGTGTCGGCCATCACGGCGCAAGACATGCGGGCTTACATGAAGGACGTCTTCGCCCGCGACACGCTCAAGGTCGGCATCGTCGGAAATATCGACGCCGCGACCGCCGGCACGCTGGCCGACAAGGTTTTCGGCGGCTTGCCGGCGCATTCGACGCTGCGCACGGTCGCGCCGGCGGATCCGCAGGGGTTGGGCAAGGTCATCGCGATCGATTTCGACGTGCAGCAATCCGTGGTGATGATCGGCGGCGCCGGAATCCCGCGCAAGGATCCGGACTTCATGGCGGCCTTCCTGGTCAACCATATCCTGGGCGGCGGCGCATTTTCGTCGCGGCTCTATCGCGAGGTGCGCGAGGTGCGCGGGCTCGCCTATTCGATCTACAGCACGCTGGTCCCGCTCGATTCCGCCGCCCTGTTCATGACCGCGACGGCG
>DATBBS010000136.1:0-10028 GCA_036270895.1 Xanthobacteraceae bacterium | reverse complement strand
GACCCTCGGCCTCATGGCGGGAGCCGGCGTGCTCGCTACCCTGATCTTGATGGGTGGCGACTTGCGCATGTTCATGGACGCCCATGCGTTCATCGTGATTTTCGGCGGATCGTTTTCCGCCACGCTGATCCGCTTCCCCTTATCCTCGATCTTCCACGGTCTTCCGCTCGGCGCCCGCTACGCCTTCACGTTGCGGCGCACGACCCAGCGCGAGCTGGTCGACGAGATTGCCGGGCTGGCTGAGCTTGCCCGCAAGCAGGGGCCGATCGGTCTCGAGAAAGTCGAGATCGACGATACGTTCCTCGCCAAAGGCGTCCGTTTCATCGCCGACGGCTATGACGCGGATTTCATCCGCGACAATCTCGAGCGTGATCGCGACATCTTCCTCACCCATCTCGATGAGGGTCAGAAGATATATCGCGCGGTGGGCGACTGCGCGCCCGCCTTCGGCATGATCGGCACCCTGATCGGCATGGTGCAGATGTTCGCCAATATGACCGACCCTTCGAAGCTCGGACCCTATATGGCGGTCGCGCTGCTGGCGACCTTTTATGGGGCGGCGTTTGCCAATCTGGTCTGCCTGCCGCTCGCCGACAAGCTGCATCTCAAGCTGGCCGACGAGGAGATCAACCGCACCCTCATCATCGACGGCATCCTGATGATCCGCGATTCCAAAAGCCCGACGCTCGTGCGTGAAATGTTGCTCGCCTATCTGCCCGAACGGAACCGGCACGACGAGGAGGCGGACGCGGTGCCGGCTTAAGGCGGCGCGCTCCGGGCGGTTCCATGGCCAGGAAAAAGGACGGGGCTCACGGCGGTGGTCACGGCTGGTTCGTGACCTTCGCCGACCTGATGGGATTGCTGGTCGCCTTCTTCGTGATGCTGGCCGCGTCGTCGAGCCAGAATCAGGAGAAGCTCCAGGCCATCGCCGGTTCCATGCGCGATGCCTTCGGGGTGCAGCAGGTCGTGCGCTATTCGGGCATCATCGAGGTTGCCGGCCTGCCGACCAGGCCGCGGCTCAAGAACGCCGCCCACATCCCGCCGGAAGAGGCGTCGGCCACACCGAGCGCGGATGAGCTTGACCGCAACCGCACCAATGGGTCGCGGATCAAGCAGGACCGCGCTTTCGCCCTCGCCGCCGCGTCCCTGCGTCAGGCGCTGCAGGACATGCCCGAGCTCACCGAAATCTCCAAGCACATCGTGATCGAGGAGACCAAGGAGGGGCTGAACGTCGAGATCGTCGACCAGGACGGCCGCTCGATGTTTCCGGAAGGCTCGAAGGAGCCGTACGAGCGGACCCGCCGCGTGATCGAGAAGCTGAGCGTTGCGATCAAGAGCTCACCCTATCGCCTGTCGATCACCGGCCATACCGCGGCTTCCAAGACCCCGGCAAAGCCGGGTTATGGCCCTTGGGAGCTGTCGGCGGACCGTGCCAATGCGGTGCGTGGCATTCTCGAGGAGCAGGGGGTTCCGCTCGCCAATTTCATGCAGGTCGCCGGACGGGCCGATACCCAGCCGTTGTTTCCCGACGACCCCTTCATCGCGGCCAACCGCCGCGTGACGATCACATTGATGCGTGAAGAGCCCCCGATTCCGATGGATTTCCAACCCTGATGGCTTCGTGCAGACTCTCCACTTGTCGCCATAAGGCATTGGACTTACTGAAAGTACGATATGAATTTCTTCCTGAGCGCGGACCGACGCGCGTTTGGGGAGGCGGCGAGCCTCGGCGTTGAGGCTCGCACGCGAGATCGCGCTCGCCGACTATTTGGCCCCATATGCCATGCGATGCATGTCTGGATCGCGTTTTTGGCTTGCCGGCAACCTGACGCGTTAGCCGACAGGTGCTATAAGCCCCAACCCCAGTCATGCTGCAGTGCAGCATAACGGTCGAAGCGATGGCCAACAGTATTGCGGCTCCCCAAACAACTGATTTGACTGCCCCCCGGGCGATCGAGGGGCATTCGAGGAGCGGCCTGTGGGGGCTGGTCCTTGGCAGCGTCGGCGTCGTTTATGGGGATATCGGGACCAGCCCGCTCTATGCCTTCCGGGTCGCGGTCACCACCGCGATGGGACCGGGCGGCTCGCCGACACCGACGGTGGTCCTCGGCATCCTGTCGCTGATCCTGTGGTCCCTGATCATCATTGTCACCTTGAAATACGTCGTGATCCTGCTGCGGGCGGACAACAACGGGGAAGGCGGTACGCTCACCCTGATGGCCTTGGCACAGCGCGCCATGGGCGAGCGCGCCGTTTGGGTTCCGATGTTGGGCGTCATCGGGGCCGCGTTGTTCTATGGCGATGCGCTGATCACGCCGGCGGTGTCCGTGCTCTCGGCGATCGAAGGATTGAACGAATATAATCGGGCGTTCGACCCCTATGTGGTGCCGCTCACCGCCCTCATCCTGATCGCGCTGTTCTCCGTCCAGGCGCGCGGGACCGCGAGCGTCGCCACCTTCTTCGGGCCGGTGATGTGCCTGTGGTTCATCCTCATCGCGGTACCCGGGCTCTATTACATTGCGGCCAACCCCGGCATCCTGGCGGCGTTCAATCCGTTTTACGGCGTCGCTTTCCTGGTCACGCACGGCGTCGTCGGCCTCGCTACGCTCGGTGCCGTATTTCTCGCCGTCACCGGCGCCGAGGCGCTCTACGCCGATCTCGGGCATTTCGGCAAACGGCCGATTCAGCTCGCCTGGCTCGGCCTGGTGCTGCCGGCGCTCGCCCTGAATTATCTTGGCCAGGGCGCCGCCGTGCTCGCGGACGCGAGTACGCTCAAGAATCCATTCTTTCTGCTTTATCCGGACTGGTCCTTGCTGCCTATGGTCCTGCTGGCGACAGCCGCCACCGTGATCGCGAGCCAGGCGGTCATCACCGGCGCCTACTCGCTGACCCGTCAGGCAATTCAGCTCGGCCTGCTTCCGCGATTGGAAATCCGCCACACCTCGGAAAGCCGCGAAGGGCAGATCTACATGCCGCGGGTCAATGGCGTGCTGCTGGTCGGCGTGCTCATCCTGGTGGGGATATTCCGGTCGTCTGAATCGCTCGCCTCGGCCTACGGTATTGCGGTCACCGGCACCATGGTGGTGACCGCCATGATGGCGTTCGTCGTGATCTGGAAAGTCTGGCAATGGTCGCCGCTCGCCGCCGGGGCTCTCATGGCACCTTTCATTCTGGTCGACAGCACCTTCCTCACCGCCAATATGCTGAAAGTCGCCGAGGGCGGCTGGGTGCCGCTGGCATTCGGCATCGTCATGATGGTGGTGATGTATACGTGGCGGCGCGGCAGCCGGCTCCTGTTCGAGAAGACCCGGCGCCAGGAGACCCCGCTCGATGCGCTCGTGGCCATGCTGGAGAAAAAGCCGCCCGTGCAGGTGCCTGGGACCGCGGTCTTTCTCACCAGCGATCCCACCAGCGCGCCGACCGCTCTCATGCACAGCCTCAAGCACTACAAGGTGCTGCACGAGAAGAACGTCATTCTATCCGTCAAGACCTCGCATTTGCCGCGCGTGTCGGATGAGGAGCGAGTGCGGATCGAGCCGGTCGGCAAGACGTTTTCGCGTCTGATCATCCGGTGCGGCTACATGGAGACGCCGAACGTGCCCAAGGCGCTTGCGATCGCGCGCAAGCTCGGCTGCCAGTTCGACATCATGTCGACCTCGTTCTTCCTGTCGCGGCGTGCACTCAAGCCGGCCGCGCGCTCGGGCATGCCGCCCTGGCAGGATCGGCTGTTCATCGCGCTGGCCCGCACGGCGAACGACGCCACCGACTATTTCCAAATTCCCACCGGCCGCGTGGTGGAAGTGGGGACCCAGGTCACCGTGTAGGGTGCGCCCGCGTGGTGAAATGCGATTCGTCCGCCGCATGGCCGTGACGTCACTTCCAAAGAGTTCCCATGTGATAGGCTGGAGCCTGCATGTTGCGGGTGCCTCTTGATTCTCGCTGAGAATGCCGCACCTTCTCCGATGCGAGAGCGGTGGAACACAAGGAGACTGGCGATGTACGGTCTGTTCGGTGGTGGGCAGGTGCAGGACCTTACCCCCGAGGATGTCGCCAGCGGCATGCAAGCCGGCAAGATCTTCCTGATCGACGTGCGTGAGCCGAACGAGACGGCGATCGAGCGTATTCCGGGAGCACTGCTCGTTCCGCTCTCGACATTCGACCCCGCCGAGCTTCCGGATCCGGCAGGAAAGGCAGTGGTCTTTTCCTGCGCGTCGGGAATCCGTTCGCTCAAGGCCGCCGAGATCGCGCAGGCGGCCGGACTTCCTCATCGCGCCCACTTGGCTGGCGGCATCAAGGCATGGAAAGCGGCCGGCTTGCCCACCGAGTACTGAGCATTGACCCGAAAGCCTGTCCGAGACCTGGTCCGGGCCTTTCCACTGCAGAGGAGACGACGATGAGGATCACCCTGTTCGCCATTGCGGCGCTGATCGCGGGACTGGCGGGCGACCCGCGTCCGAGCGCGGCGCGGGACTGGTACCCCTGGTGCGCCCAATATGCCGATCGCAGCGGCATCACGAGTTGCATGTTTACGACCTTCGACCAGTGCCTCGCCACGGTGCGGGGGATCGGCGGCTCCTGTATCCAGAACTGGTACCCGGCGCCCGGCGAGCCGCGCTACGACCGGCGCCGGCGGCACCGGGATCAATAGTCGTGCGCTATGAGCCGCCGGGGCGCCTGCCCAGATTTTCCTCTTGAAGGATCGCTTTGCCGCCGGTCGCCGCCTTGAGGCGGGAGGCTGGGCTTATTAGCCTTGTGCGCCTTCCACCCGGAGACGCCCGACGATGACGCCGATGCTGCGCTCTGCCGTTTCGCTATTCGCCTTCAGCTGCGCGTTTCTTCTGCCGGCAGTTGCGCCCGCCCAGAAGGAACGGATCGTCAACTTCTACAACTGGTCGGACTATATCGAGCCCGCGGTGATCGAGGGCTTTACGCGCGAGACCGGCATCAAGCTGCGCTACGACACCTTCGACGCCAACGAGACGCTCGAGACAAAGCTGCTCGCCGGCAAGTCCGGCTACGATGTCGTGGTGCCGACGGGTTATTTTCTTCAGCGCCAGATCGCCGCCGGGGTATTTCAAAAGCTCGACAAATCGAAACTTCCCAATCTGGTCAATGCCTGGCCGGACATCGCCGGCAAGCTCGCATTCTACGATCCGGGCAACCAATACGCCGTCAACTACATGTGGGGCACCACCGGCATCGGCTACAACGTCAAGAAGATGCACGAGGTCCTGGGCCCCGCCGCCAAGATCGACAGCTGGGATGTGGTGTTTCGGCCGGAGAATCTGGCCAAACTCAAGGGCTGCGGCATCCACATGCTCGACTCCGTCGACGACATCGTGCCGGCGGCGTTGCATTATCTCGGCATCGATCCGAATTCGACGCAGCCCAAGGATCTCGACAAGGCAGCCGATCTCATCGGCAAGATTCGTCCATTCGTGCGGAAATTCCATTCGTCGGAATATCTCAACGCTCTCGCAAGCGGAGAAATCTGCTTCGTGGTCGGTTGGTCCGGCGACATCAAGCAGGCGCAGAAGCGCGCGGCGGAGGCCAAGAATGGCGTGGAGATCGGCTACACGATCCCGCAGGAGGGCGCGCAGATGTTTTTCGACAATCTGGCGATTCCCAAGGACGCCGCCAACGTCGCCGAGGCGCATGAGCTGATCAATTATCTGCTCCGTCCCGAGGTCGCGGCCAAGAACACTAATTTGGTGCAATACGCCAACGGAAACCTGGCGAGCCAAAGACTCATCGACAAGGCCGTCTTGGATGACAGGACCGTCTATCCGGACGCCCCCACCATGGCCAAGCTCTACACCATCTCGGCGCACGACCAGAAGACACAGCGACTGCTCAACCGGCTGTGGACCAGGATCAAGACGGGGCATTAAGGGAGAGAGCGGCGAATGGGGAGTAGCTAGTGGCCAGCCATGGGTTTGCCCCCACGCGCTACTTGCCACGAGCTAGATGCACTTTGCTCAGTCCCGCCACCTGCGGTGCAGCCACAGCCACTGCTCGGGGTGCTCACGCACCCAGCCCTCGATCACGGTGGTGATCGCCTGCATGGTGCCCTGCACGTCGATACGCCCCGAGGTGTCGCGCACGGGCGGAATCGCGTCGGTGATCTCACCGCGGAAGCAGCCGTCGGGCAGCCGGATGATGCGGGTGCCATGGATCGGGGATTCCGTCTGACGGGCGAGCTTGGCGATCAGAGGATTGGCCATGCAGCGCCGGCCGAAGAAGGTGACGTCGACTCCCTTCACGTAATACTGGTCGACCAGCATCGCGACGTGACGGTTGTCCTCGAGGGCGCGCGACAGCCTGATCGGCGCATCGAAGTCGGTCGGGACCAGGGTTCCCATGCTGTTGTTGCGGATCGCGATCACCGCGTCGGCGATCGCGCCGATATTGGGCCTGCGGTAGAGCACCATGGCGTCGAGCCCGAAGGCCGCCGCCATGATGGCGGGCAGCTCCCAATTGGCGAGGTGGGCCGCGAACACCAGTGCGGACTTGCCATCGTCGCGCAGGCGATCAAAACGCGCGGCCGAGACCGCGTCGAACTTGACATAGGGGAGGTTGAGCGGATCGCCGACGGTGAGACGGTCGAGATGGGCAAATTCGGCGCCGACGCGTCCGAGATTGTCCCACACGCCGGCGAGGATCTGCTCGATCTCGGCCGGCGATTTTTCGGGAAACGCGGCCGCCAGGTTGGCGCGTCCGATGCGATGCTCCCACCGCCAGGGGCCGACGTTGCGCATGAAGCGCGCGAATAGGTCGCTGATCCAGATCCGATCGGCGTGGCGGATCGTCTTGAGGAGCACGGTGACGAGCACGCCGGCCGCGCGACCGAGCGCCGAGTTCGCCAGGAAGCCGAGGCGCCGGCCGAGACGTCGCAATTGCGATTTCATGGCCGCGGAACGATCCGATCAAAAGTTCACGATGATTTTGCCGAACACCTGCCGGCTTTCGAGCCGCGCCAGGCCGCGCTCGATCTCGGCCAGCGGTACCTCCATGTCGATAACCGGCGCAAGGCCGTTCGCCATCTTGGCGAGGCTGTCGCGGATATTGCGCAGCGAGGCGCCGAACGAGCCGAAAATCTTGTATTGCTGCTGGAACAGCTGCATCAGGTTGAGGGTGATGGTCGGGCCGGATGTCGCCCCGCAGGTCACCAGGCGGCCACCACGCTTGAGCACCAGCAGCGATCCAGGAAAGGTCTCGGCGCCGGTGTGCTCGAACACGACGTCGACGCCTTTTTTTGCGGTGAGCTTGCGCGTCACGCCCTCGAACCGGTCGGTGCGGTAATTGATGACGTGATCGGCGCCGAGCGCCTTCGCCTTCTCCATCTTGGCGTCGTCGCCGACTGTCGTGATGACGGTGCAGCCGATGGCCTTGGCCATCTTGATCGCGGCGCTGCCGATGCCGGAGCCGCCGGCATGCACCAGGATGGTCTCTCCGGTTTGCAGCTTGGCATTGTCGAACAGCATATGCTCCACGGTCGCGAAGGCGATCGGGGCGCAGGCGGCGTCCCGCATCGACACGCCGGCCGGCACCGGAATCACCAGGCGCGCCTCGATATTGACCAGCTCGCGGGCGAATCCGTCGACATGGAATCCCATGATGCCCTTGACGTTCTCGCACAGGTTATCGCGCCCCTCGCGGCAGGCTTTGCAGGTTCCGCAAGTGAGCGCGCCGTACATGACGACCGGATCACCGGGTTTGAAGGCGGTGACGCCCGTTCCAACCGCAGCGATCTCGCCGGCCGCCTCGGCGCCGACCACGAGCGGCAGCTTGCGCTTGGCGAAGGCCATGCCGCGAAAGCCCCACAGGTCGAGATGGTTCAGGCCTACCGCCTTGACGCGGACCTGCACCTCGCCCGCTTCCGGGGGCGGCGGAGCCGGGAGGTCGGCGAGCTCGATCTTGCGGTCGGCAACGAGGGTCAGCGCACGCATCGTATCTCCAAGCACTCACGGACTGGCGCATTTTCCGGCAAATCCCAGATGTCATCCGGGGCATGGAAAATTCGACCAAATACAGGAGCTTGAGGACATGCCCTCAAGCGCGAATTCAGCGATGGATGCCTATCGCCGCCGAAAGCCCGCCGTCAACCGGCAAGACGGCGCCGGTCACGTAGCCGGCGTGCGGCGACACCAGGAAGGCGACCACGAAGGCAACGTCTTCCGGCGTCGCGAAGCGCCGCGCCGGTATTTGCTCCTCGAGCTGGCCGCGGTATTTGGCGTAGGGTTCCATCATGGCGGTGTCGATGAAGCCCGGCGCCACATAGTTGACTGTTACCCCGGTGCGGGCGGTTTCGATTGCGAGCGTCCGCACATAGCCGAGCAGCGCGGCCTTGGAGGCGGCATAGGCCGCATTGCCCTGGTTCGCCTGCAGGGCCGTGACAGAACCGATCACGGCGATGCGGCCATAGCGCGCGCGCATCATCGGCCGCGCCAAGGCGTTCACCAGCCGCGCGAACGACCAGAAATTCACCTGCATGGCGGCTTCCGCCTTGATCTGGTCCATCATGACGGCGAGGGCGTCGTAGCTCTGTCCGGCGTTGTGGACGAAGACCGAGAAGGGTGGCTCGGAGCCGAGTTCGGTCACGAAATGCTCGATAGCCGTCTTATCGGCGAGATCGAGCGCGCGCGCCACGAATTTTTGCGCCGGATGGGCGCCGATGAGCTCCCTGACCAGGACGTCGGCTTCGCTCGCCGCCGAACGATACGTGAAGGTGACGTCGTGACCGGCGCCAGCGAGCGCGCGGACGATCGCCGAGCCGAGTCCGCGCCCGCCGCCTGTGACGAAAGCGCGTCGCGTGCCGGCGGGCTCGGTCATCAGGCGGGCTCCCGCGCCATCACCAGCGACACATTCTGGCCGCCGAAGCCGAACGAATTCGAGATCGCGCGCCGCATGCGGGCGTCGCGCGCGGCGTTCGGGACGACGTCGAGCAGGATGGCGGGATCGGGAACATTATAGTTGATCGTCGGCGGAATACGCTGGTGCTCCAGCGTCATGAGCGTGACCACGGCCTCGACGGCGCCGGCGGCCGAGAGCGTGTGGCCGATCATCGATTTGTTCGATGACATCGGAATTTGTTTGGCGCGCTCGCCGAACACCGTGCTCACGCACAGGCACTCCATCTTGTCATTCTCGGGCGTCCCGGTGCCGTGAGCGTTGATATAATCGATGTCGTCCGGCGTCAGGCCGGCGTCGTCGAGCGCATTGCGCATGCAGCCGATGATCGGCTTGCCGTCGGGGCTTGAGCGGGTGCGGTGGAAGCTGTCGGCGAGCTCGCCGCAGCCGGCGAGCACACCGAGGATCTTTGCACCGCGCGCCTTGGCGGTCTCGTAGCTTTCGAGCACCAGCGCGCCGGCGCCCTCCGCCATCACGAAGCCGTCTCGATTCTTGGCGAAAGGTTTCGAGGCGCCCTGCGGCGGATCATTCGACATCGACAGCGCCGAGAGCAGGGAAAACCGGATCAGGCTTTCGACATTGACCGAGCCGTCGGTCGCCACGCACAGCGCGGCGTCGGTCTCGCCGCGGCGGATCGCCTCGAGACCAAGTTGAATCGCGCTCGCGCCCGACGCGCAGGCGGTCGACAGCGAGATCGGTGCGCCTTCGGTGCCGTATTTCGACGCCAGGCCGTCGGCGACGGATACGAACATGAAACGCTCGTGGAAATGGCGGAACTTGCCGCTCGACGCCGCACGTATCAAATCGGTGTAGGTGACCGCCTCGTTGGCGCCCGACGCTGTCGCGAGCTCCTGGCGCTGCGGCCACTCGACCTCGACCGGAGCGACGGCGAGAAAAAGCGGCCCGGGAAAATGGCCTCTGGTGCCGACGCCGGACTGAGCGATCGCTTCTTCCGCCGCCATATCGGCAAGGCGGCTGGCGAGCGCCGGGGAGGTGAGGGGATCGACCGGAACGAAGTCGACGGTGCCGGCGATCCGGGTTCTCAGCCCTTCGGTCGAGAAGCGCTTGATCGCACGGATGCCGGACTCTCCGGCCGTGAGCTTGTTCCAGTTGTCGGT
>DATBBS010000135.1:0-5776 GCA_036270895.1 Xanthobacteraceae bacterium | reverse complement strand
ATCCATGCCGCGGCCGTGGCGGGCGACGATGCGGTTGAGCTCGGCAAGCGCCTCGATCTGGTCGACGATCACGCGGCGCATCTGCGAGGCGCTTTCGGCCGTCTCGTGCGGCAATTCGAGGACGCCGCGCCGGAGCTCCTGACGCGTGGTGTCGAGCTCGCGCTGCATTTCGGCCGCCATCTGCTTGACGCCCGAGACGATGTCGGAGAAGCGTTCCTTCGCCTCCTGCAGCATGTTCTGCGCGTCGCCCGCGTTCTCGCGGAACAGCATGTGGGCCTCGTTGGTGGCCTGCTCGTAGAGCGCACGCAGCGCATCCGTGGTGCGGGCGCGTTCCTGCTCCGATGCCGTGCGCACCGCCTCGTGCTGATCGGCGACGGCGCGCGCGCCTTCCGCCGTCGCGTCGGCGACCACGCGGGCGATATCGCGCGCGCGCGCTTCGGCGGTCGCGAGCGACTCGTCGAGCAGGCCGGAGAAGCGCTTGAGCCGCTCGTCGAGATCCTGGGTGCGGTGTCCGAGGCTGATGGCGACCTCGTCGAGCGCGGCACGCCGCGCGCCGAGCGTCTCGTCGATGCGGCGGTTGCTCGTGTCGACGACCTCGACGGCCTGCACGAGCGAGCGGCCATGGGTGTCGAACTGCTGGGAGAGGGCGGTCAGGTCTCTCAACGCTTTGGTGGTGAGCCCGTAGAAGGAGCCGATATGGTCTTCCATCCGGGTGGTCGTATCGCCGGTGCGCTCGAGCAGCTGGTTCATGGTCCCGACGAACTCGGTCACGCGGCTCGACAGCATGCTTTCGATCGAGCTCAGATTGTCCTGGGCGCCGCTGAGCACCTCCTGCAGGAGGCCGTTGGCCTCGCGCAGCCGCTCGAACAGGGTTGTGGTGTCGGAGCGCAGCATGCCGTGCGTCTCCAGCATCTCGGCGACCGTGAGGGTCGCGGTCTGACGCGACTGCTCGACCGCGCCGAGAGTCTTCTCCTGAAGTTCATTCATGCTGCGACGGACCGCTTCGGACGCGTTCGAGCTCGCGTCATTTATGATCCGCGCGATCTCGCTCGAATTGTCCATCATCGTGCCCGCGAAGGCCAATCCGCTCGACTGGATCGAGTGCACCGCCGCATCGGTGGCGGTGCCGACCTGGGCGGTGAAATCGGCCGTCCTGCTCGAGATCGCGGAAAGCAGCACGCCCGACTTTTCGTCGAGGATACCGCTGAGCTCGGCGGAGCGCTTGCCGACCGCGGCCGCGATCTCGTCGGCGCGGCCCACCAGGTTGCGCGCGACCTCGGAGCTTACTCCGAGCAGGGTGCGCTCGACCTCTTCGGCATTCTGCTTGAGGACGCCGGTCACGCCCGTCGACAGCGAGTGCAGCGAGCGTTCGACGTCGCCCGCGGTCAGGCGCATGTTTTCGCTCGACGCGGTTGCGGCGCCGGTGATCGCCTGAGCGGTGACGGTCGCGAGCGACTCCAGGGCGCTGGCGGCTTCCCCGGAATTGATCTTGATCGCGTTCGAGAGCTCCTCCATGCGGCCGTTCAGGAGTTCGGCCGCCGACTTGCTGCGCGACTCGATCTCGCGGGTGACGGCCTCGGCGCGGCCGATCAGCAGCTCCTCGAACCGGCTGATGCGGGTTTCGATATTGCCGGCGACCTGAGTGGCGCGGTTGCCCAGCGACGTGTCGACGTCGCCGATCCGCTTGTCGAGCGCGGCCACGACCTCCTTGCCGCCGTCGGCCACGGTCCGGGCGATGTCGGTGACGCGGGTGGACAAGGCCTCGTTCAGGCTCTGCGTGCGGCTGTCGAGCGCTTCCTGGAAGCGCCCGAGGCGCTGGTCGAGCGAGGTCGTGACCTCCATCGCCTTGGCGCCGACGCGCCCGTCGAAGCCGTCGAGGTAGGTCTTCATCGACTCGTTGAGGTCCTGCGTGCGCAGGGCGAGACGTTCGACCAGCTCGCCCCCATAGGTGCGCACGGTGCGGTCGAATTCGGAGACATGGCGGGTGATGAGATTGCCGAGCGTGCTGGAGTCGCGGCCGATGCGTTCGGCCAGCTCGGAGCCGCCATGGGTGAACATCTCCTCGAAGGCGCCCAGGCGTTGCGCCAGCATCTCGCGCACCGCGTCGCCGCGCACCCCGATGGTGTCGGCGAGCGCCTCGGCGCTCGCGCTGAAGGCCTGCGTGACCTTCTCGCCGCGCTCGACGATGCTGCCGGTGATCTTGCCGCCGGTCTGCTCGATCTTCGACACCACGTCGGCGCCACGCAGGCTCAGGTCGAGCACGATCGAATCGCCGGTCGACTTCAGGGTGCTGTTCACCTCGTCGGCGCGCGTCGCGATGGTCTCCGCGAGGTGGCTCGAGGTCTCGACGATCGTCTGCGTCAGCGCGTGCGAGCGCGTCTCCATGAGGTCGACGATCGACGCGGATTTCTGCGCGAAGCTGTCGGCGACCCGGTCGAGCCGCGACGACATCATCTGCTGCATGTTGGTCGCGATCTCGACGAATTCCTCGTTGAGGTGATCGGTCTTGAAGTTGAGGCTCGAGGTGAGCCGGTCGCTCGCGCCCTCGATCGCATGGGTGGTCTCGCGGCTGGTCCGCTCGAGCCGGTCGAGCAGGTCGCCGCCGCGCTCGGCCAGCGACCCGATCATCGAATCGGCGGCCTGTCCGAGCGCCACGGTGATGTGCTCGCCCTTTTCGGAGAGCGTGCGACCGATGCGCTGGGCCGCCTCGTTGACCCGCTCGGCGACCGTCTCGCTCACCGACGTGATGTCGTGCGACAGGTCGAGATGGACATTGGTGATGGCGGTGCGGACCTGCTCGGCCTGGCCGACCAGCGTCTCGCGCTGCGACGCCAGGCCGTCGAGCAGGGTGCGGATGCGCAGCTCGTTGTCGTTGTAGGCGCGCTCGAGCGCGGTGACCTCGTTGTTGACCAGGGTTTCGAGCTCGGCGGCGCGCGCGAGCGCGCGCTCGACGCCGTCGCCCATCGCGGCGACCTCGCGGCGGATCGCCTGGCCGACGCTGACGATGGAATCGTGCGCGAGGGTCTCCGGCTCGGCGATACGGATCGCGACCTCGGCCATCGACTGGGCGATGATCCGCAGCTCCTGCGAGCGCGACAGCATGTGGGCGAGGACAAAGAAGAACACGACCGGCGCGAAGAAGGCGGCCGCGAGGCCCACCAGGAGCGGAACGGCTGTGCCGCCTTGGGACACGAGGGCGGCGAATTCCCCCTGGTAGTTATAGGAGAGACCGAGCGCGCAGACGATCCAGGCGGCCGAGAACAGGCCGGCGATCACATAGGGGGTGCGGGTCGGGCGGCGCTGCAGCGCCTGCAGGACCTGGCCGATACTGGCGCGATCGTCGTTGGCCGCCCGGACGGGGCGCTCGTCGCGTGACGGCACGGCAGCGGCCGGATCGAGGAAAAGATCGTCGTCGGGGGGCAGGCGAGCGGTATCCCGCTGGGCCGAAAGAGGGGGGCGAGCGTCGGGCCCGCGCATTTCCAGCGCATCCTGGATCGCCGACATGGCGACTTCGGTCGGGTCCTTAGGCATTTTGGAATTGGTCGCCATTGGTCGTCGCCTCGTACGCTGAACCAGGACCGCAACCTCGCGTGGGTTACGCGAGGCCGCGCCACGGGCGTGTGATGGTCGGTCGTGGGGCAGCGGGTTTCGCTGACGGCCCCCCGGGAGTCCCCCTGCCACGGAGGCATAGTACCCATTGGGCCGGCCCAAATAAACTCATTTTGGTAACCACTTTTTAATCATCGTTAATGGTAAGCGCTTCCGCCAAGCGCCGCCAACAACGTGATTTCCCCAGCTTGGGCATGGACTTACCCCCGACTCCCACGCTCGCGCGCCGTCATCATCACAACACCATTAAGGCGGCCATGGGGCCGAATGAATCTGCGTGTTGCGTCTCGGTCACGATTGTCACAAAGCCGGTGGAAAACTCGGGACAGACATGCCTCGAAGGGAACCCGGAACCCGATCAAGCCGCACGGGTTGGTATCCGACTGCGGGTGGAGACGGGCCCCAAGAGATCCTTAACCCTAGAGGCGTTCGGCGGTTTGCCGGGCGCGCCGGCGGGGCCGCCGTTTACCCGGCCTTGGTCACTTGGCGCACAGAGTGCGTGGGAGAGGACGTCAAAGAGCCTCCGGGATGGCGTGTATGTATTACCATCATGCGGCGGCCGCTCGGCCGGACCTGGCGCGCATCGGCGAGGAGCCGATCGACTTCACGCATCTGTTCTGCATGACGCTGGGCGACCACGGCCTCGAGCGCGAGGTGCTGGCGCTGTTCGACCGCCAGGCCCACATGCTGATCGCGCGCATGGGCGAGGTGGATCCATCCAGCGTGCCCGCGCTCGCCCATACGATCAAAGGCTCCGCGCGCGGCATCGGCGCCTGGCCGGTGGCGCGCGCCGCTGCGGCGGTCGAAGCGGCGTCTCCGGCAGAGCGCGCGACCGCGGTTGCGGCCCTCGCGGCGGCGGCCGCGGAGGCGCGGGCGGCGATCACCGAGCTTCTGGAACGGCCCGATCCGCGCGCTTGTCGGAAACCTGACGGAACGCGCTAGCCTGGTTTTTGACGCTGCACTGGCGTCCGGTGCGGCGAGCCTATATAGGATGCGCCTCCGGCCCAAGCGGGCCGGTCGCTCAGCCCTGCAAGCACGCAAACGTTATGCCAAAAATCAATTTTATCGACGCCGCCGGCGTCTCCCACGCGGTCGAGGCCGAGGTCGGATCGACCGTCATGGAGACGGCGATCCGGAACGGCGTGCCCGGCATCGAGGCTGAATGCGGCGGGGCTTGCGCCTGTGCGACCTGTCACGTCTATGTCGACGACACCTGGCGCGAGATCGTCGGCGGCCCTTCACCGATGGAAGAGGACATGCTCGATTTCGGCTATGACGTGCGGCCGAATTCGCGACTGTCCTGCCAGATCAAGGTGACGGACGCGCTCGACGGCCTCTTGGTGACGGTGCCGGAGCGTCAGGCATAAGCGCCGCATATATAATGCGGGCGCCGCGCCGCTGATCGGCAATTCCTTGTTTTATACCAGCGGCCCGGCGGGGAGCCGCGCAGGGCCTATCGGCGCCCGACGGCCCTTTCCTCGAGCCGGGCGCCCGGCTAGACAAGCGCCGGAAAATCAGCGGGCGCGCAGGGGCGTCCATCCAGCAGGCGCGCATGCGGGCGCCAAAAACGAAATATGACGAGGTTGTGGCGATGCGTGCCGTGAACGAACCGATCAAGACCGACGTGCTCATCATCGGGGCAGGCCCCTGCGGCCTGTTCGCGGTTTTCGAGCTCGGGCTCCTCGACATGAAGACCCACGTGATCGACATCCTCGACAAGGTGGGCGGACAATGCGCCGAGCTCTATCCGGAAAAGCCGATCTACGACATTCCGGGAATCCCCTACGTCACCGGCCACGGGTTGACCGAGGCCCTGATGGCGCAGATCAAGCCGTTCAACCCGGTGTTCCATCTCGGCGAGATGGTCGAGAGCATCGAGAAGATAGGCGAGCCGCTGTTCCGGGTGCGGACCGACGCCGGAAAATTGTTCGAGACCAAGATCGTGGTGGTGGCGGCCGGCGGCGGCTCGTTCCAGCCCAAGCGCCCGCCGGTGCCCGGTATCGAGGCCTATGAGGGGACGTCCGTTTTCTATGCGGTGCGCCGGATGGACGCCTTCCGCGACAAGCGCCTGCTGATCGTGGGCGGCGGCGACAGCGCGCTCGACTGGACGCTCAATCTTCAGCCGATCGCCAAGCACGTGACGCTGATGCACCGGCGCGACCAGTTC
>DATBBS010000134.1:0-13833 GCA_036270895.1 Xanthobacteraceae bacterium | reverse complement strand
TGGCCGCCGAGCTTGCCTTCGGTGCCGACCTCGCGGGCGACGCGGGTGACTTCCGACGCGAAGCCGTTGAGCTGGTCCACCATGGTGTTGATGGTGTCTTTGAGCTCCAGGATTTCGCCGCGCACGTCGACGGTGATCTTGCGCGACAGGTCGCCGCGCGCGACCGCGGTGGTGACCTGGGCGATGTTGCGCACCTGGTCGGTCAGGTTGCCGCACATGGCGTTGACCGAGTCGGTCAGGTCCTTCCAGGTGCCGGCGACGCCGGGCACGATGGCCTGACCGCCGAGCTTGCCGTCGGTGCCGACCTCGCGGGCGACGCGCGTCACTTCGGACGCGAAGGAGCGCAGCTGGTCCACCATCGTGTTGATGGCTTCCTTGAGCTGCAGGATCTCGCCGCGCACGTCGACGGTGATCTTCTTCGACAGGTCGCCGTTGGCGACCGCGATGGTCACGTCCGCGATGTTGCGCACCTGGGCGGTGAGGTTGGACGCCATCGAGTTGACCGAGTCGGTCAGGTCCTTCCACACGCCCGTCACCTCGGGCACCTGGGCTTGGCCGCCGAGCTTGCCGTCGGTGCCGACCTCGCGCGCGACGCGCGTCACCTCGGAGGTGAACACGCCGAGCTGCTTGATCATGGTGTTGACGATGGTCGCCGACTGGAGGAACTCGCCTTGCAGCGGCCGTCCATCGACGTCGAGGCGCACGGTCTGCAACAGGTCGCCTTGCGCGACCGCCGCGACCGCGCGGGTCACCTCGCGGGTGGGCCAGATCATGTCGTCGATCATCGTATTGACGGACGATTCCATCTCGCCCCAGGCGCCGTCGCCCAGCCCGAATTTGACGCGGTGGCGCGCCTTGCCCTCGCGGCCGACCAGTTGCCCGACGCGATCGAGCTGCTGGGCCATGCGCTGGTTGGCGGAAACGATCTCGTTGAAAGTGTCGGCGATCTTGCCTTCGATCCCGGTTCGGTCACCCGCCATCCGCACCGAGAAATCGCCCACCCGCATGGCCTGCAGCGCATGCAGCAACTCGTGCAGTTCGAAACCACCGGCGCCGTTCGCGGTGCCCGGAACCGGAGGCGTGCCATTGGGAGGGGTCTTGTTGGTTTTGGTGGTTCTGGCGGTCGGCTGCATGCTGCTCGTCTCCCCCGGGCTTTTTTAGAGAGGCCGCCAAGATGGCGCCTGCGCGGCGCAGCGTGGCGCGGCGCAACGGTTATTGGTTGACTGGCTGGGCGACCGACGGAACGCCGTGCAGACCCGCGCGCGAGCGCGGCCTTCTTCGGGCCGGCCGATCGTGGCGGGAACCCCGTCGGTCAAATCAAAGCTCCCCCTGGCAGCGGATCGCGAGTCACAACATCCGCGATTACCACTCAAGACCATGAAACGCGTGGGGCGACAATCGGTTCCACAGTGGCGAGCACGGATTTTTGGCGTCTGCCACTGGCCATTTGGCGGGCCCTGGGCTGCCGTTTCGGCAGATAATTCCGCGGGGCCGCGGAACCGCTATCAATTGAATAATGTTGTCATTTTTCCGGCGCGCCGGAACTCGACGCCCCTCAAGCAGGTTAATGTCGGGAAGGAAATACCCATGGTGGAAAAGAACGAGAAGGAATGGCGCGCCTTGATCGACAGCCTCACGGCGGGATCGCTGCCGGAACCCCCCCAAGGGGACGTCGCCTCGGACGTCGCCCCCATGTTTGCCGATCCGAAGGCCCGCCAGCGCGTGGGCGATCTGATCACCAAGGCCATTCTCGGGGTGCCGCTCTATAAGCTTTATTGCGGCGAACCGTCCGGACAGCCCTGAGACCGGCCGACCATCCGGCAGCCTCCAGCGCGTTTTCCCAGTCAGATGCCGCCGCCCGTTGCGGCCGCTATTGCTTGCGCTCGGCCGACCACTTGGTGACGGCGGTCGGCAGCACGTCCAGATAGGGCCCGGAGAAGAAGGCCTCGCCGGTTCCGTCGCCGAAATACTGGTCGTAGGTGTCGATCATCGAGCGCATCAGGGCCGCGCAGGTGGGCATCGAGTCGACGATGAGGTCGCCGATGTTGCTGGCGCCCGCGTAGCGGGGGTCGGCCGCGACGGCCCGCGCCACGCATTCGGTCGCCCGCGTGATGTAGGGCTGGACCGCCGTGGTGCGCTGATGGCTCGAAAGGTGCTGGGTCGCAACATTGAGGTCGGTACCGGGCGCGGCCGCCGTCATGATGAGCAGCGACACGCCGGTCAGTGCTGGTAGAATCATCGTAGTTCCCCCTCCGGCTCCAACAACTTATACCCCGTGCCTGCGCGCCGGTGGTATTTTGCTACTCCCAGCTATTGTCCTCGGCTTTTCCGCCTGGCCGGCGCGTCGGCTCCGTTAACCATGCTGCGCCGAAATCCCCTACAAACCATTACGGTGCCGCGGTTATCCGACGGCCCGGATGGAACCCGAAATCCCACATTTCCCTCGACATCGGCCCCAAAGGGGCGCACGGTCGGGGCCAGCTGGAGCGCCTGCGGCGTCCCAGCCGTCAAGCCCGAGCTACGCGGTTCTTGCCCCTGTTGGATGCGCCCAGCGGCGCGCCAAGGCAGCATCCGGGCTCAAGCCAAAGTCGGTGGAATTCGCTCGAGCGCGCTGCGCGGCTGCGGAAGATTCCGCGGTCTCGACCAACAAGGCGGCACACGGAAATGCACAAGTTCAAGGTGGGCCAGAGCGTTCAATACAACGGTAGCGCGGTGCGCCGGACCGGCGTCACCGGCACCTTCAAGATCATGAAGCTGCTCCCGCCGGAAGGCGACGATCAGCAATATTGCATCAAGAGCCCGCACGAACCACATGAGCGTATCGCCAAGGAAAGCCAACTCAATCACGCATCCTGACTGGCCACGTCCGGCAACCCAGAAAAGGGGATCCATTGCAAGTTCTCGTCCGTGACAACAATGTCGACCAGGCGCTCCGCGTCCTGAAGAAGAAGATGCAGCGCGAAGGCGTATTTCGCGAGATGAAGCAGCGGCGCTTCTACGAGAAGCCGTCCGAGCGCAGCAACCGCCAGAAGGCCGAGGCCATCCGCCGGACGCGCAAGCTCGCCCGCAAGAAACTCCAGCGCGAGGGCCTCCTCGCCGACCCCAAGAAGAAGAAAGTCCTGGACGCGAGGGGCGGACCGGGTGGACCCGGGCAGCGGCCCGGCATGGGACCACGTCCGCCTCGGGCGTTTTGATGGGATCCACGCCATAAGGCCAACGCGAAGGCGACGCGTCAGCTTTCCCGCGCGGCGCTGAACCTGCGGCGCCATCGGTGCGACACACCAAGGCGCCCCTTTTCCGGCGCGGGGGAGGGCGCATGTCGCACACTGACGACACGGCTCCGGGCGCCGTCGGCGCCGGGATCGGGCTTTGCGTGGCCGCCGTCGTTGTCTGGGCCCTGGCCTTGGGTTTGCTCGCCAACCTGTCTGGCAGTGACGCGGCGGGAAATGCCT
This sequence comes from Xanthobacteraceae bacterium, assembly GCA_036270895.1. Lineage (GTDB taxonomy): Bacteria > Pseudomonadota > Alphaproteobacteria > Rhizobiales > Xanthobacteraceae > JAVDCA01. The sequence goes on along the minus strand of DATBBS010000134.1, from coordinate 10,381 downwards.
TTGCCCAGGCGTATGCGGCCATTGCGGTCATCATTCTGTGGCTGCTGCTCGTCGCGCTCGCCATCGTGGCGGCGCTCAAGGGCGCCATGCCGCGCGTCGCCGCGGTCGCGGCATTCATTCTGATTCCTGCCTCGGGCCTCGTCGCCATGGAGGCGCTCGAGCTGCTGTCGCGGCCCTACGAGCCGCCGTTCCTCTGGCCGATCGTGATCCCGGCCGCCGTTCCGTCGCTGGTGATCGGCTTCTGCTTCTGGGCGCTGCTGCCGTCGTGGCGCGCCGCGATCCCGGTGGGCCTAGCAGTTGCGGTGGCATGGGGCGCGACGCTGGCGTTGTGCGTCTCGATCGTGCCCTTCATGCAGATGCGCGAGCACGCCAGGGACCTCGAGCAGGCTGCCCGCGAAAAATACGACGCCGACCTCGCGGCGCTGCCGGCGGACGCGCCGTTGTGGGACTGGGTGCCCTTCCTGGCGACGCCCAACGCCACCAAGGCGGCCGAGGTGATCGAGCGCATCCGCGTTCTCCCGCGGCGGCAGAGCGAGGCCGAGCTCATGCTCGAGCGCGGCGACTTTCCGCTCGGCCAGCTCGGATCCTTCGATCTTACGCCGACGCCGGCCCTTTGCGACAAGGCGCGCGGATTGTTGCGCCGGCGCGTCGCGCCGCTGGTGCCCAAGACCGCCAATGCGCGGCCCTTCACCGACGTGGCGGCGCCGGTGTCCGAAGCCGTCAGCGCGATGACGTGGCTCGTCGGCTACGAATGCGCCTGCGACGCCGAGGCGACGGCGTGGCAGGCGATGGCGGAGGCCTATCGTGATCCGGGCTTCGACACCGTCGAGCTGCGCCGGCTGCGCGATCGCGCCGAGCTCGGGCGGACGCTGCGCGAGCGTCCGGCCCGCTTCTCGATGCTCACCCCGAAGGCGCATCTCAAGGCCTGGCTCGGATTCGCCGATGACGCGACGGTGCGGGCCCAGGCGCTCGCCGGCGCCGCCAAGCTCGAGCATCGCACCGCCGACGCGGTCGAGATGCTGCGCGACCCCTCCGACATCAGCGCCCCCTGGAAGGTGCTGAAATATCTGCCGGTGCTCGATCTCGCCCCGACCGCGCCGCTGTGCAGCGCCGCGCTGGCGGTGGTGCAGGGTGACGTCGCGAAAGTCTACCGGCCGCGCCCCGGTGACCCGACGCCGCCGTATGGCGAGCTCATCGACCGGCTGGGCGCCTACGAGCCCTTGACGGCGCTGACATGGCTGGCGGGACACGGCTGCGAGGCGGAGCGCGAGCTCGGCGATGCGGAGGCGCTGGTGCGCACCTATCAGGACTCGCCGGCGCGCGCCGCGATGCTCGCCAGCCTGGGGCGGCTTCATCGCAGGCCGTGAGCCAAGTGTTGCGCGCCGGCCTCGGCCCGGCCGGCCGCATCAGCCATCACTTCTTGTCGGCAAGAAGCTTGCGGAACTTGTCGATTTCGGCCGGCACAAGCTTGGCGACGTATTGCGGCGACAGTTCCTCGCCGGTCGCCGGGATTGAACCGAGATCGTCCATGCGGGCCTGCAGCGCATCACTCGCGACTGCGGCGCGGAGCGCCGCGTTGAGCCGCGCGATGATGGCTTCGGGCGTACCCGTCGGCGCGAACAGTCCATTCCAGCCCTGCTGCTGGAACTCCGGCAGGCCGGCTTCGGCCGAGGTCGGCACCTCCGGCAGCGTGCGCAGCCGCGTCGGCGATGAGATCACGAGGCCGCGCACGCGGCCGCCTTGGATGGCGCCCGTGACGGAAGCCGCGGCGTCGCACACGCCGTCGATCTGGCCGCCGATCGCATCATTCAGCGCCGGTGCGGCGCCGCGATAGCTCACGAGCGTCAGGTCGATGCCGGCTGCCTGCATGAGCGCACGGCAGATGAGATAGTTCGAGGATCCGACGCCGGCATGCCCGAGATTGACCTTGCCGGGATTCTTTTTCGCGAAAGCGATGAACTCCGCCAAGGTCGCGGCCGGAAAGTCCTTCTTGATCGCGATCACCGGCAGGGTCTTCGCCACCAGCCCGATCGGGGCGAAATCCTCTGGCGCGTATTTGACGTCGGGATAGATGATGTAGGACGCGGCGTTGGTGCCGCTGTTGCCGATCGCGATCGTGTAGCCGTCGGGGGTCGCGCGCGCAGCGCGCGTCAACGCGGTCGAGCCGCCAGCCCCGGCGGTGTTCTCATTGATGACCCGCTGCCCCAGCGCGTGGCTCATCTGGTCGGCTGCCAGCCGTGCGATCACGTCGGACGTGCCGCCGGCCGCGAAGGGCACGATCAAGGTGATCGGCCGCGTCGGGTAGGCCTCCTGCGCCAACGCCGGGGCCGCCAGGACGACCAACGCGATGAACCCAACATGCAGCTTCATGGGAACGGGCTCCGGATCGGGACGAGGGGTGGAACTGCTTCGTCCGCCAAGGGTACCAAATTACGAGATGGGCAAGCGCCGCGTATCCATTAGGCCAGGGGCGCTTTCGCGGCAAACCGCGCGGTGACTTCAGTTCTCCGCCCGTGACCGCAGGTAGGCCCAGATCTGGTCGATTTGTTCGTCTGCGATCGTCCCGTCCCAGGCCGGCATCTGGCCCTTGCCGTTGCGGACGATCTGATCGAACCGCCCTCGCTGGTCGGCGCGCAGCAGCTTGAGGTCCGGCGCGGCGCCGGTCGCCATCAACCTTTCGCCATGACACTGCGCGCAATTTTCCGCGTAGACCTCCCGGCCGGCGTCGGATGGAGACTGCGCGCGAACCGGCTGAGCCAGCATGGCGGTGCCGATGAGAAAACCGATGCGCAGGATCGTGGGCATGTGAATGGATACTCGTGGAGTTTCCGTCATGCCCGGGCTTGTCCCGGGCATCCACGTCTTAGGGCATCGGCAATAAGCAAGACGTGGATGGCCGGGACAAGCCCGGCCATGACGAATTCATGGGTCAACCTGAGTCAAGAACGCTCATGGAAGCGCGAAAACGAAGATCGAGTTATGGCCCCGCACGGCTTTCGGCATGCTCTTCTGGGCGACGCTGAGGGGGCCGGCCGAAACCGACTGCCCCTCGCCGGTGAACACCATCACATACTGCGTGCCGTTCACCGCATAGGTGATCGTGCTGTTCATGACCATGCCGCCGACGACCGTCTCCCAGAGGATCTTTCCGCTTTCGGCATCGAAGGCGCGCAGGCGCCGGTTCATGTCGCCCCAGAACACGAGATCGCCGGCGGTGACCAGCGCCGAGCCTTGGCCCGGCTGGGGCTGCGAATGCAGGATCTTCATCTCGCCGGTCGCAACGTCGATCTTGGCGATGTTCATGAACTTGTTGGGGTCGATGCCGGGCCGCATCACGCCGGCGCGCGGTCCCCAGCCGGCTTTCGTCTTCAGGTTGGCCGTCATCGACAGGCATTGGTCCTGGAACGGTACATAGACCGAGTTCTTGCCCGGGTGATAGGCGATCGACCACAAGCCGCGTGTGTTGTGGTAGCAGCCGAGAATCTTCTCGCCGTCCTTCTTGAACAGTTTTTCGGGATTGACGCTTGTGGCTCCCGTTTCGAGGTCGATGGGGCCCATGTTGATGTTGGGATCGTCGTAGGGGAAGGGATGCGCCCACAGGAAGTGCCCCGTTTCCCGATCGATCACGAACATGCCGCCGCCTTCGCCGACCGTCACGATGACTTCGCGCTCCTGGTCGCGCGGAATCGAAGGGCCGATCCACTTCACGTGCCGGGGATCGGGATTGACGCGCGTCCTGGTCAGGATGCGCTCCTGATTGTGGTCGGCGTCCCAGTCGTCGCCGGGAAGCTCCTGGTAGTACCAGGAGAGCTTGCCGGTCGCGACATCGAGGGCGAGCGTGGAGTTGCTGTAGAGGTTGACCGGCGCGGTGAACGGCACCGCGTCGTAGCGCCCGTGCCGCGACAGCCTCGTATAGGGGTCCGGGTTGGCAACGCCCCAGTAGATCATCTTGCGCTTGGGATCATAGGAACCGGGCAGGCCCCAGGGACTGGCGGCGCGCTGCTCCACCGGCATGTCGGCCCAGGTATCGCCACCCGGCTCGCCGGGAGCGGCCGTCGTGTAGAAGCGCCAGACTTCCTTGCCGGTCTTGGCGTCATGCGCCGCGATGAAGCATTTCGACCTCACGTCCGCGATGCAGGTCCGGTTGGTGATCACCTTGCCGTCGGCCACCAGGATGCCGCCCGCCGTCTGCCCGCCCTCGTCGACCTTGGTTTCCCATCGCAGCTTGCCGGTCGCCGCATCGAGCGCGAGCAGATAGCCGTCGGGCGCCGCAAAGAAGATCATGTCCTCGTAGATGCCGAGATTCTTGTTGCGCGCCGCGCGTGGATTGACGCCCTGCGGATAGTCGCGGGCATATTCCCAGATGAGATCGCCGTTGGTCGCATCGACGGCCTGGATCGAGGCGCCGGGCGCGAACAGATACATGATGCCGCGATAGACGATCGGCACCGATTCCTGCGTGCCGGCCGGCAGCCCGCGCGCCCACGCCATGCGCAGCTGGCCGACATTGCTCTGGTTGATCTGGTCGAGCGGGCTGTAGCGCTGCTGGTCGAAGGTTCTGTTCAGCATCAGCCAGTCGCCGGGGGCCGGATTGGCCAGGACCTCCTCGGTGACGGGCACAAAATTCTGGGTTTGCGCAACCGCGAGGGTCGCGCATGCGGTCAGCATCGCGACGGCGCAACAGGTTCGCGTGAACATAGGTCGGTCCTCCCCTTGGCAATATTGCTTCGACAGCAGGACGTGGCGACGCCGGGACGCGGCGCCGGCCGCCGCGTGTTCCCGCCTGGCGCGAGAAGAGACATCGTAGCGGCTAAGACCGGCGATCTGGAAGGGGCGCTCCGGGCCATAAGCAAACATTGGGATCCGGAACGCGTGATCACATGAAACCCGGATTTCGTGGGAGATACCGCGTCCAATCGCCGAAATCGCGCGCCGACAGCAGCACCATCGGAAATGTAATCCGCATGCCGTGCGCGACCGCAATGCCGAGGGCTTCGCTGACACCGGGAAGGAAGGCCGACACCTGCGCGGCTTCGCTCGCTGCCGCCAGGTCCAGCGCTGTCCCGAATGCGGCGCCCATCCCGCGCGCCTGCGCGACCGCCACGGGCCCCACGTGTCCGGTTGCCGAAACGTAGGCGTAGCCGATGCAGTCGCCACGGTCGTGGAGGAACACGCCTTTCATCGTGGGGTCGCCGAGAAGGTAGCGGTGATGCTTCGCGCGCGAGACGCCCAAGGTGCTGACGTCGAGCCCGGCCAGAGCCTTGAGATGCGCGTCCGTCGGTTCGATGGGCGTGGCGCGGAGCTTGTCGCCTTGCAGGCGGCTCACCAGCGCGTCACGTTCAACGCTGAACATGTAGATCGGCAGCCGCGGAAACAGCCCGTGCCGGATATACAATCCCTGCGACACGACATTGAAGGTGAAGGTGAGGAGGCTTCGGTTGGTGGCGCCCGCCTTCCTGGCGTGCTCGAAGCTTCGCGCCAGCAGCTCGTTGCCCACGCCGCGGCCTTGATACCCGGGTGCGACGAACAGCTCCGCCAGAAACCACAGGTCGCCGCACACCCAGCTCAGCGCGGAGCCGACGATGTCCCCGTCGGCCTCGGCCACCCACAAGCCGTCGGGATCGTCTTTCAGGGAAAACAATTGGAAATCGGGGGGCCGAAAGCTGGCCATGGGCCCAAAGCCGTGACGCTCGGTCAGGTCGTTGATGCTGCGAACGACGAGCTCTTGCGCCCGCTGCAATTCGTCGGCGCGTGCAGGCCGATAGACGAGGGGCATTGACACGATCTCCATGACAGAGCCGGTCATGATAGAGCAGACGGCTGCGGCGAGGCCAACTCCCTCGCATATCAGCCAAGGCAGAGCGGGTCGCGCAAGGCGGACGACGCTTGTGTGTCGTTGCTGCTCCGGCGATTTCTTCTGCGCCGGATCGTGAAGGCGCGGAACGAGGGACGGCACGCTTCCGCCGACCAGCTTGCTCCGAGCTATCTGGAAACACCCGCACGAGCCTCGGCTCCCAGGCTCAACAGAGCGGCGGAGACGATCTTCATGGCATCGGTGTCCTGCTTTCCGCGCATCCGAACCAGACCGACGCGCCGGCTCACGCGCGGTTTCAAGGAGACGACGAGCGTATTGGCCGTGACGTGTCCGGCGCCGACGCACACGCTCGGGACGATCGACGCGCCGAGACCGACCGCAACGACGCTCTTGATCGCCTCGACATTGTCGAATTGCATCACCGGTTTCGGCATCGGGCCGGCGGCGCTGAGCCAGTCGATGATCGTGCGGTGCAGCGCCGAGTCCTCGTTGCCGAGCACCAGGGGACAGCGGGAGAGAAACGCGGGCGTCACCCGCTTCGGGACGTTCGGGAGCGTCGCCGGCAGAATGGCCACGAGCTCGTCGGTGAACAGCGGCACGACCTCGAAGGCCGGATCGTCGACCGGCAGCGCGCAGAGGCCGAGGTCGAGGGCATTGGTTCGCAGCATGCTCAGGGTCCTGGACGTCAGCCCTCCCTTGAGGTTGATCTCGAGCTGCGGATGATCGGCCTTGAGCCGGCGCAGGATCGGCGGAAGCAGATAGATCAGCACCGTCATGCTGGTGCCGATGCGCACCCGGCCGAGCGATCCGTCGACGAATCGGCGCATGCTCGCATGCGCGCGCGCATCCTCGTCGAGAAGCTGGCGCGCGTGCTCGATCAGCTTTTCGCCGGCGTGCGTGGCGGAGGCGCGCTTGCCGAGCCGGTCCACCAGCGGGACCTTGAAACGCCGCTCGAGCTCATGGACCTGATGCGTTACCGCGGGCTGCGTGAGATTGAGCTCGCTGGCGGCGGCGGTGAAGCTGCCGCGCTCCACCACCTCGACGAAGGCTCTGAGCTGGTCCAGGTTGAGGCTGCGCATCGCTATAAAGACCTCTTATCGTTTCGATCAAGACAATAATATTGCGCGAATCCTGGCCGCCGGACAAGATGACGCGCGATGATCACCAGCCGTGGTCGTCGAACAGGTTCCGCGCCTGCCGGGGGGCAACGGAGGTCCGTTATGCCGATCCACGCTACCGCGCATCCCGCGACGTTCGACGATCGTGAATTGCCGGCAACTGCCGCGCCCGGCGCGACGCCGGGATGGTTCTCATACGCGGTCAGCAGATTTCTACCGCCTCCGAATTCCGCCGTTGCGGCGAGACCCGGTCCCGCCGAGCCACGCTGGTACGAGACTCCAGGCGCGGTGCGCGGATTTTGACCTTCATCGGCGTCGCCCGACACCGGGATCACCAGGGGGAAAATCAGTGCATCGAATTTGGCGCAACCTGACCGCGATTCATGCGATCTTCGCGCTCGCCACGACGCTGTTGGCGGCGCTCGACATTGTGGCGGCGGCGGTCGCGATCGCGGGCCCGGAAATAATCTCGGCGCAGGTTTCCTTTTTTATTCCTTAGGTCCGCTTCGGTGGCCGCGCGCGGAGCGGGAGCCGGAACAATCACCGCGATGCCGTATAAATCGGCAACTATCGTCAGGGCGCGCTGGTCCCGCGGCGTCGGCGGCACGAACAGCACAGATATCGCTGATGTGGCTCAGCCCACTCGCCTGCGAGGTCCCGCAAGCTGACCCACTCGCCCCTGGGCGATCGACGGAACGCTTTCGTGATCGAATGTGTTTTGACGGTCGTCGCTGAAAGGCGCAGGCCTTCGGGCCCGACGAACCATTCAAACCAGGAGCCGCCGATGACCAAATTTGCCCTTTACGTTCCGCTGCAGGCGAAGCCCGGCAAGGAGAAGGAGGTCGCGGATTTTCTGCGTTCGGCCGTGCCTCTGGTCAACGCCGAGCCGGGCACGATCTCATGGTTCGCCATCCAGGAAGGGCCCTCCGCCTTCGCGATCTTCGACACCTTCAATGACGAGGCCGGGCGGGACGCGCATCTCAACGGCAAGGTGGCGGCCGCCTTGATGGAAAAGGCCAAAGGCGGCGATCTGTTTGCCAAGGCGCCGGTGATTCACAAGCTTGACATCATTGCGGACAAGCTTCCGAAATAAGTGACATCAGCGTGTTGGTCGCGTGCCGAACTGCGCAGCTGCGTCGGGAGCGGGATGCTATTTTTTCGCTCCCGTTCAATCTTGAGTCTTGACAGTCGTTTTTTTGACGATCGTCGCCGGTTGTGCTGGGAGAAAATCCACAGTTGGAATTGCGCCCGCCGGGAAGCCGAGCGGGCGCTTTGCGTTTCAATCGTGGCGGTCCGAGATCTTTATCGATATCCCGGCACAACTCGCGCGCGCTGCCTCCAACGCGTGCGGGGGAGGGCGGGGAGGGGGCATGCGTTCCGTGGGGCGTGCCTAACCGCGCACCGAATACTTTCCCGCCAACATGCGGGTGATGATGCCCTCGGCGGCCTGGCCGGCGGGCGTATCGAAGGCGGCGACCGCCGCAAGGGCCTTTTGCAGCACGGCGCGCGCCTCGCTGCGGCTGAGAAGATTCTTTTCCATCAGCGTGTCGAGCAGGGCGGCTGAAATCGCGCCTCCCGCAAGGCCGGTTGCGGCGGCGCGTTCTTCGTGGGTCGGCATCAGTCTCTCCCGTTGATGGAAGTGTTGCGAGGCCGGTTGGAAACTCTTGGGCCTCGCGTCGGACCCGACGGGATCCGACGCAATCCGGAATCACCATGCAACTTACCGATTCTCGATCGCGCCCGCGCCCCATCAGCATGCGGATAAAACACATGACCATCGCTCGCCAAAGACGCGTTGAAAAGCTGGAGACGCAAACCAAGGGCGACCGGATCCCAATTATTTGCGAAAAGGAAAGCGACGTCGCGGCCGCCATCGACGCGATGATCGCGGCCGGCGAGCTGACCGAGGCCGATCGCGTCCTGTGCGTCTACTGGCTGGATTGCACCGGGCCCAACGCCGCGAGCGACGACGACTTGAGGGCATTGCTGAGGCAGAGGGAGGCCGAAGAAGCGCCGTTCAGTTCCGATACCGTGGCGCAGGCGCCACCACGTCTACTCGCACCCGCTCGAAGGGGCCGTCGGGTTGCGCGGGGCGAAGATACGCCGGATTAGGCCACTCGACTTTTTGTCGGCGTTGTCGGCCAGCCTCATCCACGCCTGGGCCATTTGGAGGAGCACGAGCCGATGTGCGGGATTGTCCATGGCGTTCGCCATCTCGACACACTCCAGCGCGCAACGTCGGTATTCGTTTGCGTCGTCGGTGCCAGGCATACGCGCTTCCTCGGCGCCCTGGGACGAAACGCGGGCGCGTCGATCGGGTTCTCGAGCGGAAGAGTCAGAACGCAAACGTAGTTAAATTATGGCGGAGCAGGGGGTTAGGACGGTACCCGATTGTGTGTTTTCGGCTCGCCTCGCAAGTTTGGGTTTCGGCGAGGCGATCGTTCAACGCGGAAGGCTCAAAAAGCGCTGTGGCGCTTTCCTGTAGATTCCCTGTATTTCGCCTGTTCTATCAGGGACGCCCCTGTTGATTCCCTGTATGTCGCCCGCTGCGAACAGGCGACGGCTCCTGCAAATTCCCTGTATTCGCCGGGATCAACAGGGCGCGAGGTTTCTGGTTATACCGCTCATCGACGGCCCAGCCCGGCGCCAAACCATCGCGAGCTCCTGATCCAGTGCCCACCCGAACCGAGATCGAGACCGCGCTGCGCCGCTTGGCGCCGAAAATTCCGCCGCACGAATTCGGTGCGGTGGTCGATCACGCGCGCGACAGCCGCGGCCTCAAAGGCAGCTCGCCCGAGACGGCGGCTTGGCTGTCGCTGGTCGCCTATGTGCGCCACGCGCTCACCGACTACGACGATCTCCTGGCGCAGGGCTACGACCAGGACAGCGCGCGTTTCTTTGTCGTCGGCGACATCGAGGCGACGCTCGAGGGCTGGGGCGTGGCGCGGCGGCTTGCGACCGACGATTGACCGGCGCCGCGCGTGGGGCGGATGGTCGCGCAGGCGGGCTGTGGCGTGCGCCCAAACGCTGTTATCCTCGCGGGCCAAGACGGCCGGGAGAATCCATGCGCGCATTGTTTGCTTTCCTGTTGGTGCTGGCGCTGCCGGCTTGCGCAGCGGCGGCGGAGGCCTTTCCGTCGCGCTCGATTCGCCTGCTTGTGCCTTTTCCGCCCGCCGGCATCGCCGATCTGTCGGCGCGCCTCGTCGCGGAGGGGCTGCGCCAGAAGCTCAACCAGCCGGTCGTGGTGGAGAACAAGCCGGGCGCCAACGGCGTCCTGGGATTACGCGAGCTTTTGAAATCAGAGTCTGACGGCTACACCCTCATGGTCGGCACGGTGGGCTCGGTGGTGATCGGCTATGCGATCGACGCCAATGCGCCCTTCGATCCGGCGCGCGACATGGTGCCGATCGCTGGCACCGCCGAATATGCGACCGCCATGGTGGTCAAC
>DATBBS010000133.1:0-3181 GCA_036270895.1 Xanthobacteraceae bacterium | reverse complement strand
GCCGACCTGGCCGCGGGCCTGCAGGTAGCTCGGGTTGAGCTCGAGGCTGCGTTGAAACGACTGGAGGCTCGCGTCGAATTGGCGTCGGTATTTCTGCAGCAGGCCCAGCGTGTAGTGCGCGCCGGCCCAATTGGGGAACCGCTCGAGTACGTCGGCCAGCAGCGCCTCGGCGCGCTTGAGATCGGGCGGCGGGTCGAGATCGATGAAGTTCATCGCCCCGACGATGTTCATCCGCGCCACACCGAGCTTGGCGGTGGCGTTGCGCTGCGCGCGCCGCAGGACGTCCTCGTGGAGCGCCAGCGCCTGCGCCACGTTCTCGCGCCGATAGCCGCGAATCTCGCTGAGGCGGGCCAGCAGCAGCGAATCCGCGATCGTGGGTGGCTGGCCCGGCACGCGCTGCAGGCGTTGCGCGCGCGCATAGACCAGGTTGATCACCAGCGCGTGGGTGAAGCCGCGCGCGAGCTCGTCGGCGAGCTGCGCCGTATCGCCCGGCTCGCGCTGCATATGATCGGACCACAGGGTCATCCGGGTCGCGGTGTCGATCAATTGCACGTGGGCGCGCAGCCCGCCGTCGGTGCGCTGAACGCGGCCGACGACCGCATAGGCGACGCCGAGCTCGGCGCCGACGGCGGCGACGTCGACCTGGCGGTCGGCGTAGAGATCGGCGGTGCGGTCGGAAACGATGCGCAAGTCGCCGTAGCGCGCCAGGTGCCCGGTCAGGTCATGGGCGAGCAGCCGGGCGAAGGCCTGGTCGTCCGGGCCGCGCGGCGCATCGACCGCGAAGGGCAGCACGACGGCAGTGGCGACGCCGGGCGGCGTCTTGGGCTTGATCGGCGTCAGGAGCCCGAATGGCGTGCCGGTCGCCAGCCCGAGCACCGCGATCGCGCCGATCAAAACGGCGCAAACCAGCGCCGCCGCGATCGACCGCCGGCGCCAAGGCGCCGACACGGCCGGGGTCGATACGGACAGGGCGACGGGCGCCATGACCTGCGCCGCGCTCGCCCGAACCATCGCGGTGCCCGGCGTTTCGGCGTGCGCGGCTTCCCGCGCCGCGAGCGGCGGCACTCGCTCGATCTCGCCGTTGCGGATCGACTCGATGAGTGCGCGCGTTGTGGCATCGGGCGATACCGCGAGTTCGTCGCGCAGCAGGGTCGTGAGCTGGCGGGCGCGCTCGAGCGCGGCGTCGCGGCCACGATGACGCGCGCAGATTTTCAGCGCTGTGCGCTGGCGGTCTTCGCGCGTCGGGTCGAGCGCGACTAGCCGCTCGGCCGCCGCCATGGCGCGCTCGCCGTCGCGGCGCGCACTCGCATCCGCGCAAAGCCTTTCGAAGATGCGCGCGGCCGCGCCGGCCACGCGTTCCTGTTCGCGCTGCCGCCAGGCGTCGAACTCCTCGATGTCGAGCGCGAGATCGCAGAGGAAGGGGCCGCGCCACAGCTCGGCCGCCCCCGCAAGCTCGTCCGGATCGTCCGACGCCGCGACCGAGAGAAGCTCGCGCGCGTCCACCGCGAGGTCTTGGGCGCGCAGTTCGATCGTCTCGCGACCCATGTCGATGAGGTCGGGCGCGACGAGGTGCAGATCCTGGCGGAGCGACATCAGGCACTGGCGCAGGCTGTGACGCGCCTGCGCGTCCGGCGTGTCGCCCCAGAGCAGCGTCGCCAGCTCCTCGCGGCCGGCGCGCCCGTCGGGCTTCATCGCCAGATAGGCGAGCAAGGCGCGTGCCTTGCGCGATTTGATCACGGGCGCGGCCGGACGCTCCGCGCTCACCTCGACGGTGAACGCGCCCAGCAGGCGCAGCATTATCGGGCTCGATTTGGGCATCGGTCCAAAGCCTTGACGGCTCGATCCGCTCCGGCAGGCGATTTTCCCATGCCGGCGGGCGGCTCGCAACCGACGATTGGGCCCTGGCGGCAGTCGGGCCCGGTCCGGTAATACCTAAATGCTTCCAATCCCTGAAGAATCCCTTTGACCCGAGCCTGACGCCGGCTTGACGCCGTCCGTGTCACGGTCACGCCAACGCAACCCAAAAAGGGAAACTCACGATGAGTCGTGTTGGTAATTCGATCTTTGCGGCCGTCGCGGCCGCCGCGCTGCTGACCGTAGTTTCGGCCAAAGTCAGGTCGCAGGAGAAACCTGCTGTGGAGGCGAAACCTGCTGCGGAAGCGAAACCGAAGGCCGCCGCGGATACGCATGCGCCGTTCCGGCGAGTCGTCTTCGCCGGAAACGAGATGCTGATGGGTGTTTTCAACACTTTGGCGTCCGACTGCGGCGCATCGGTGCGTCCGGACGTTCGCGTCGTGACGCCGGCGGCCAACGGCGTCGTCCGCTTCGACGGGATCATCGCCGCGGTCGAGCGGCCGCCCGGCGATATCCGCGCGGTGTGCAACGGCAAACGGGTGATCTCGGTCGGGATTTTCTACAAACCCAACAAAGGATTTGTCGGCGCCGATGCGGCGGCGGTGGAGATCGACTTCAGGCAGGGGTTCGTCGGGCGCTTCAGCTACGACATCGAGGTCCGCTGAGGCGCGAGCCACACGAGGAAACAGGCGATGAGTGCATTGTTCATGGGAGATACGGCTTCGATGGCGGTGCTCGGCTGCTCGCCGTGGGTCATTCCGTTGATCGCCGTGGCGGCGAAGCTGACATATGATCAAACGCGTAACGCGATGCGCCGCGAAGGCGCGCAGAACCGGACGGACGACAAGGAACATGAACGGCGGGACGACCGCGCCCGGGAAGCTTTGCATGATGGCTTCGCGGCGACCACGCCCGAAAAATAGCCCGATACGGGTTCGCCGTCGAACATGCGCCCGGCCGTAAGCGTCAGCGCGGCCGCAGGATCGTGTCCACCAGCGCCGGCTGTCCCGCCTTCACCTTGGCGATCGCACGCTTGAGCGCGCCCGCGATCTCGGCCGGATCGGTGATCGGGCCTTCGGCGTACCAGCCGCAGGATTTCGCCAGGGTGGCGAAATCGGGCTCGGGTCCGGCGATGTCCTGGCCGATATGGGCGCGCTCGACCGGGGTCTCGCGCATCTCGGCGACATGGATCTGGTGCTCCCAGTCGTTGTAATAGGCGCGGTTGTTGAACATCACGATCAGCAGCGGAATGTTGTTCTTCGCCGCGGTCCACAAGGCGCCGGCGTCGAACATCAGGTCGCCGTCGGGCTGGATGTCGATCACCAGC
>DATBBS010000132.1:0-2789 GCA_036270895.1 Xanthobacteraceae bacterium | reverse complement strand
GCGCGCCTGCGTCAGGGCTTCATCCGCGAGCCGCATGTCGCGGTCGAGATCGAGGCCTACCGGCCGTTCTTCATCCTCGGCGAAGTGACGTTTCCCGGCCAGTACCCGTATGTGCCCAACATGTCGGTGGAGACGGCCGTTGCGATCGCGGGCGGCTTCAGCCCGCGCGCGCAGCGCCAGAATGTCGAGATCAGCCGCGCCACGGGCGGGCAGGCGGTGCGGCAGTCCGTACCGCTCGGCACGCCGGTGCGGCCCGGCGACACCGTCATTGTCGCCGAGCGCTGGTTCTGAGCCGATACTGCTTTTTTATCCGACGTATTTCTTGAGCCAGGCGAGCGTCCGCTCCCAGGCGGCCTTGTGGCTCGCTTCATCATAGCTGCCGCGCTCGTCGCAGCTGAAGCCGTGGCCCGCATGATAGACGTGGATTTCGCAGTCCGAGCGCTTCTGCTTGATCAACTCGACGTCGGACATCGGGATCGACTGGTCCTGGTCGCCGAAATGCATGAGCGTCGGCACCTTCGGCTTCTGGTCCACGTTCTTGGCGATCTGACCGCCGTAATAGCTGATGGCCGCCGAGAGCCCGTTGAGCTTGCCGGCTGCGAGGAACGCGACGGTGCCACCCATGCAGAAGCCGACGATGCCGACCTTGCCGGCGGATTTGACGCTGTCGATCGCGGCCTGGGTGTCGAGCATCATCGCGCCCCAGTCGATCTTGGGAATGATGGTGCGGGCATGGGCGATCTCGTCGGGCGTATAGCCGGATTCGAAATTCGGCTGAATGCGATCAAACACCGCCGGCGCGACCGCGAGATATCCCAGCGCCGCGAAGCGATCGCACACCGCGCGAATGTGATGGTTGACGCCGAAGATCTCCTGGATCACCACCAGGCCGCCCTTCGGCTTCCCTTGCGGCTCCGCGCGATATCCGCCGAGCTTGAAACCGTCCGAAGCGGTGAGCGTGATTTGCGTACCCAAGGTTCAACTCCATTCAGGTTGGGAAATCGATGATCGGTCGTAGCGTTGCCGCGGCAGCGAGCCGCGCGTGGCGCGGGGTTATATCATGCCCCCTTCCGGATCGTGAACGGCCATTAACGACAAGTCCTTGAGTTTCGCCATGAACCGACTCCGCGGGAGTGCCGACCAATGGGTGGATGAAACAACGTCACCCCGGCCACACGAAACCCAGGAGAACCACATGCCTCGCAAGTCCACCATTCTGGCCCTCGCGGCCATCGCGTCACTCGGCAGCATTGCGCTCTCGTCCACCAGCGCGTCGGCCTTCGGGCACGGCCGCGGCTTCGGCGGCGGCGGCCCGCACATTGGCGGCGGCATGCATATGAGCGGCGGCATGCACAGCTTCCGCGGCTATCGCACGGGCGGCTTCGCTTACCGTCGCGTGGTCCACGTCCGCCCCCACTGGTGGCACCCGCACTGGCGTTTCGGCTGGCGGCGTCCCTACTGGGTGGCTCCCGTCATCGCGACCGGCCTCGCCACCACCTATGCGACGGCTCCCACTTGGAATCGCTGCACCTGCCTGACCAAGGAATACACCCCGGAAGGCGCGGTCGTGTTCAAGGATCTGTGCACCAAGGAAATGGCGATGAATCCGCCGGAGACGCCCGCCCCGGCGGCCGACTACTCGCCGGCGCCGCAACAGCCCCAGACGCAGGGCTACGCCCAGCCGCAGGCTCAGCCCTACGCGCAGTATCGCTGACGCTCGTCGCGCACGAGCGAGAGCCCCGGCTGTGCGCCGGGGTTCTTCTTTTTTGAGCAAGGCGTCGTGCGCATCAGTGGTGATGCACGGCGAGCCAGACCGTGGCTTGCGCCGGGTCGGTCCATTCGACGCGATGACGCCGATGGGCCGGAATATGCACATGGTCGCCGGGCCCCATCCGCATGGGTGCGCTGTCGCCCTCGAGCGTCACCAGCGCCGAGCCGGCCAGCACGATCACCCACTCGGCCTGCGCCTGATCGTACCAGAAGCCTGGCGGGCTCGATTGACCGCGCGACACGATCCGCTCGATGCGCAGATCGGGCGCCGACATCAGCGTCGTGATCTCTTCCTGCGCGAGCCGCGCCGGAATATCGGCGAACAGATTGCCGGTGGACACCATGACGACCTCGCTTTATCGCAGGCGCAAAGGGAAGACGATGGGAGAGCCGGATCATCTCGTTTGAAGCGATCCGCGCCAGAGCATGATCCCGAAAAGTGGGCACCGGTGTTCGGAAAAGATCACGCTCCGACAATAAGCAAAAACGGGATGACGATCCGACGAAAAGTCATCCCGCTCTAGGAATCCGTAAGCCCGAATGCCTGCGCCATCAGCTCGTAGGAATGCCGCCGCGCCGCGTGATCGTAGATCATGGTGGTGACCATCACCTCGTCCGCCTGGGTCGCGGCGACGAACGGCAGGAGGCGCGCCAGAATGGTTTTGGGTGCGCCGACGAACAGGCGCTCGCGCCCTTGCCGGATGCGCTGGCGATCGATCGGCGAGTAATCATAGGCCTGCGCTTCCTCCGGGCTCGCCAGCGGCAGGTATTCGCCCTTTGCTCGGCGCACGAAATTGAGGTCGATCGTCGCGGCAAGGCGCTCGGCTTCCTCGTCCGTGTCGGCCGCGACCGCAGCGATCGCCAGGATGGCGTGCGGTCGCGCCATGGCGGGCGACGGCTTGAAATGCGCGCGATAGCTCTTCATTGCGTCGGTCGCATCATGGGTGGCGAAATGATGCGCGAAGGAGAATCCGGCCCCGATGGCGGCCGCGAGCTCGGCGCTGTAGCCGCTCGACCCG
>DATBBS010000131.1:0-3716 GCA_036270895.1 Xanthobacteraceae bacterium | reverse complement strand
CTTTCGGCAACGGTTCGGGCAATCGCCTTCGTCGTTCCGGAAGTCTCCCGACTGGGAGCCGTGGCTTGCGGCCTTCGGGCCTCTCGACAACG
The DNA here is from genome assembly GCA_036270895.1 of Xanthobacteraceae bacterium. Lineage (GTDB taxonomy): Bacteria > Pseudomonadota > Alphaproteobacteria > Rhizobiales > Xanthobacteraceae > JAVDCA01. The sequence goes on along the minus strand of DATBBS010000131.1, from coordinate 3,624 downwards.
CGAGGAGCAAGCTCATGCAGAAGACTTTTACCACTGACGACGTGACGATTCGCGATGTGCCCCCCACGCCGGTGGCGATCATGGAGCATCGGGGCGACCCGGCGACGCTCGGCGCCACCATCCAGCGGTTCATCGCGTGGCGCAAGGCCGCTGGCCTGCACCCCAAGACAAGTCCGACCTTCAATGTCTGGCGTTCCGAGCGGCGTCCTGCGTCGCCTGCCGATTACAGCGTGGACCTTTGTGTCGGGTCCGACCAACCGATCGGGACGAACGACGAGCAGATCAAAGCCAGCGAGATCCCTGGCGGACGCTGCGCGGTGCTGCGCGTCGTTGGCAACACCGACAATCTGGAGCCCGCCGCGCTCTACCTTTATCGCGACTGGCTTCCGGCCAGCGGCGAGGAACCACGCGACTTCCCGATCTATTGCCAGCGGCTGAGCTTCTTCCCGGAGGTGCCGGAGCATGAGGCGGTCGCGGAACTGTTTTTGCCGCTGAAATAGCGCCCTCTGACGGCGGCCTGTCCCTTCCGATCGCAAGAAACGGACAGGCCCCTGTCCACCCAATCTCGGTCTTTATGGGTTCACGGCCCAGCAACTTTATGATTCTGGCGCCGCTCTTGAACCCGAATTTCGCAACAGCAATCGCCGGGAAGGGTGTGCGAACCTCGGTTTCGCGGCGCTAGCCGCAGGATCCATTCAAACCGAGGCGATCGTGCGCCAGCATTTCGGCCGTGACCGTGTTCGCAACGAGATGGCGTCAACATGAGTCTTGACACTGATATTTTTGGCGATCGCGCGAAAATGTGATAGGAGAAAATCCGCAGTTGGAATTGCGCCCGGCGACCACCCGATGCCGAGAGAGCGCCATCCTGGCGGCTTCGCGCCGCAATCCATGCAAGCACGCAAGCCGCCCGCGGGCGGCCTTTTGGTCTGGAGGCCGCGATGCGGGAGCGTTTTTCGTCACGCCGCCAGGGCCGTCGGGGACGAGAGCGGCCTTGTAAATTCGTTGTTCTTTACAACAAAATCCCCCGCGCCCCTGAGGCGCGACCATAAAACAATACCGGCCGCACCGAGGCGGCCACGGGAGGAAGCCATGCGTCGCAGCCTTGCTCGCGTCATCGGGATCGCGGTTTTTCCGGCATGCGCGTGGTTCGCGCCGGCCAGGGCCGAGCCGCCGCGGCTGCCGGTGCCCACGGTCGACCAGTCGGCGGTTGCGCAGCGCGGCTATTTCTATGTCGGCGGAAAATATGTCGGCGAGCCCGGCAAGGAGATCATGCAGGGGCAAATCTATGTCGAGGTGCTGGCCCCCAAGGATGTGCGCCGGCCCTATCCGCTGGTGCTCATCCATGGCGCCGCGCAGACCGCGACCAACTGGATGGGAACGCCGGACGGCCGCAAGGGCTGGGCCGAGTATTTCGTCGAGCAGGGCTACGTCGTCTACATGATCGACCAGCCGATGCGTGGACGCTCCGCCGCGCATCCGGGCGACGGCGCGACCCGCATGTTCACCGCCGCCAACGAGGAATTCCAGTTCACCGCGGTCGAGACCGCGGGCACCTGGCCGCAGGCGAAGACGCACACCCAATGGCCGGGCGACGGACCGAACAAGGGCCGCAAGGGCGACCCGATCTTCGACGCCTTCTACGCCACCCAGGTCGAGACCGTCATCTCCAACGAAGAGACCCAGCAGCGCAACCGCGACGCGGGCGCGGCGCTGCTCGACAAGATCGGTCCCGCGATCGTGCTCACGCATTCGCAGTCGGGCGCGTTCGGCTGGCTGATCGCCGATGCGCGGCCGCAGCTCGTCAAGGCCATCCTGGCGATCGAGCCGTCCGGCCCGCCCTTCGAGGCGACCATCATCGGCACCGGCAAGGCGCGTGCCTGGGGGCCGACCGACATCCCGATCACCTACGATCCCCCGGTCAAGGACGCGAGCGAGATTTCCATCGAGCGCGAGGCGGCGGCCGACGGCCCCGACCTGTTCGTGTGCTGGATGCAGAAGGCCCCGGCGCGGGCGCTCGTGAACCTGAAGGCCATTCCGGTGATGATCATGGCGGCGGAGGCCTCCTATCACCAGTCTTACGATCACTGCACCGCCAAGTATCTGACGCAGGCCGGCGTCAAGACCGAATATATCCGCCTGCAGGACCGCGGCATCCGCGGCAACGGCCACATGGTGATGATCGAGAAGAACAATCTCGACATCGCTCGGCTGATCGACGACTGGGTGGTGAAGAACGTGAAGTGAGGCGGCCGATTCTTCGCCGAACGGCATGAAGCCGGGGCAAAAATCATGATCGCCGGACAGCTGGCCCTGACTGTCGCAGCCATCTTTGCGGGCGCCGCCCTCTATGTCGGCATTGCGGAGCAGCCCGCGCGACTCCGCCTCGACGATCGATCCCTGCTGATCGAATGGAAGCCCGCCTACAAGCGCGGCGCCGCCATGCAGGCCCCGCTCGCGATCGTCGGATTTCTCTTCGGTTTGCTGGCGTGGTGGCAGACCGGCGGCTGGCTCTGGCTGCTGGGCGCGGTCGCGCTGGTGGCGAACTGGCCTTACACGCTGCTCGTCATCATGCCGACCAACACCAGGCTGATGGCCCTCGACCCGGCAAGCGCCGGGCCCGAGAGCCGCCGGCTGATCGAGACATGGGCGCGGCTGCATGTCGTCCGCACCGCCCTGGGCCTGGCGGCGACGTTCATATTTCTGTGGGCATCGCTCGGTTAGGCGGTCCGGCCGTTCGCCGTCATTGCGAGGAGCGCGCGAGCGCGACGAAGCGATCTCTGCCCCCGCGGCTGAGATTGCTTCGCTTCCGCCTTCGCGCTCTGCGCTTCGGCGGACTTGAAACCCGGCGTAGCCCGCGTAGCGAGCGTAGGCGGGTCGCTCGCAATGACGCAAAAGGCTCTTCTATTTTCCCTTGCCGAGACTCGCCCGGAACGGATGCGCCGGGTAGACGCCCAGGATGGTGAGCTCCTTGGAGAAGAAGGCCAGCTCCTCGAGCGCGAGCTTCAGGTTGGGATCGTCGGGGTGGCCCTCGACGTCGGCGTAGAACTGGGTCGCGAAGAAGTTGCCCTCGATCATGTAGCTCTCGAGCTTGGTCATGTTGACCCGGTTGGTGGCGAAGCCGCCGAGCGCCTTGTAGAGCGCGGCCGGGATATTGCGGACCTCGAACACGAAAGTGGTGAGCACGAGCCCGTCGCCGCGCCTGGCGCGCTTGTCCTCCCGCGACAGCACGATGAAGCGCGTGGTCGCATGCGCCGCATCCTCGATATTCTCGGCCAGGATCTGCAGCCCATAGATCTCGGCCGCGAGCGTCGACGCGATGGCGGCGCGCGTCTTGTCGCCGAGCCGCGCCACCTCCATGGCGGCCCCGGCGGTGTCGGCCGCGACCACCGCCTTGATGCCGAGCTTGCGGATGGTGTTGCGGCACTGCCCGAGCGCCATGATGTGGCTCTCGACGGTCTTCAGGCCCCCGAGGGTCGCGCCCTTCGGCGCCATCAATTGATTGCGGATCGGCAGGAAGGATTCCGCGATGATGTGGAGGCCCGCGGTCGGCATCAGGTGATGGATGTCCGAGACCCGGCCGGCGACCGAATTCTCGATCGGAATCATGCCGAGGTCGGCCTC
>DATBBS010000130.1:0-4529 GCA_036270895.1 Xanthobacteraceae bacterium | reverse complement strand
CGCCAGGCGGTCGAGGCGATCGTGGCGGCGCGCGCCGACCATCCCTTCACGGATCTCGCCGATTTCGCCCGCCGCATCAATCCGCGCGCCGTCAACAAGCGCGTGCTCGAAAGCCTCGCGGCCGCCGGCGCCTTCGATTGCATCGAGCGCGAGCGCGAGCGCGCGGTGGCGGCGGTCGACGTCATCCTGGCGGCCGCGCAACGGGCGCATGAGTCCGCGACGGTGGGCCAGAACGAATTGTTCGGCGGGCCGGCGGCGCGCGAAGCGCTGGCGATTCCCGCGGCCGCGCCCTGGCTGCCGGCCGAGCGCATGCAGAAGGAATATGACGCGATCGGCTTCTTCCTCACCGGCCATCCGCTCGACGATTATGCGCCGCTGCTCAAGGGGCTGCGGCTGCAGTCATGGGGCGAGCTCGCGCGCGCCGTGAAGGCGGGCGCGACTGCCGGCCGCGTCGCCGCCACCGTGGTGTCGCGCACCGAGCGGCGCACCAAGTCGGGCAGCAAGATGGGCATCATCGGGCTGTCAGATCCATCCGGCCATTACGAGGCGATCATCTTCCAGGAGGGGCTGGAGCAATACCGCGACCTGTTGGAGCCCGGCACGGCAGTGTTGCTGTTTCTCAGTGCGGAGGCGCAGGGCGACGACGTGCGGGCGCGCATCCAGTCGGCCGAGCCGCTCGACAAGGCGGCGGCCAAGCTGCAGAAGGGCCTGCGCGTCTTCGTGCGCGACGACAAGCCGCTCGATGCGGTTTCCAAGCGCCTGGAGCCGACGGTGGCCGGGCGGCCGGCGGTGTCCGACGGTGAGGTCAATATCGTGGTGCTGCTCGGCGCCGGCGCCGAGGTCGAGATGCGGCTGCCCGGCCGCTACAAGGTCTCGCCGCAGATCGCCGGGGCGCTGAAGGCGGTGCCCGGCGTGGTCGAGGTGCAGGCGGTGTAGGATCGGCCGTCACGGGCCTTAGCGTGACCTGATCGAGCCAACCCACATGCTCCGTGGTGGCCGCGCATAGCTGTTCGAAGACCCAGGCAATTCGTCGCGGTCACGGTGTCGCGCAGGCCCTGTCACGTCGGGGCGCCGTTCGGTTTTGAGGCCTGCCGAGCGGCGCAGAACGTAAAGGCGGATCTCCATGCAACTGGTGCAGGACGCACTCGGGTTGCTGTCGGGCTCGTGTGTCGGCTTCTCGCTCGGGCTGGTCGGCGGCGGCGGCTCCATCCTGGCCGTCCCGCTGATGATCTATCTGGTCGGCGTGCCGAGTGCGCATGTCGCGATCGGCACGAGTGCTTTCGCGGTCGCCGTGAATGCGGCGGCCAATCTGCTGTCGCACGCCCGCACCGGAACCGTGAAGTGGGGCTGCGCCGGCCTCTTTGCGATCGCCGGCGTGGCCGGCGCCTTCGCGGGTTCGAGCCTGAGCAAGATAGTGGACGGGCGAAGGCTTCTGGCGCTGTTCGCCGTCCTGATGGTCGTGGTGGCGGGCGTGATGTTTGCCCGGCGTGCGAGCGCGGGCGATGCCGATGTCCGCCTGGACGGACGGAATTCTCCCAGGCTCATTCTGTCCGGCCTCGGGACGGGCGCGCTGTCGGGTTTCTTCGGCATCGGCGGCGGCTTCCTGATCGTTCCGTGCCTGATGTTCGCGACCGGCATGCCGATCATCAATGCGATCGGCTCGTCGCTGGTCGGCGTCACCGCCTTCGGCGCCACCGCGGCGCTGAACTACGCGGCCTCCGGCCTCGTCGATTGGCGCCTGGCCGCCACATTCATCGTGGGTGGCGTGATCGGCGGACTGGCCGGCGGCCGGCTCGCGGGCGCGCTTGGCAGCCGGCGAGGGGCCCTTAACGCGATCTTCGCGGCGCTCATCCTGGTCGTCGCCATCTACATGCTGGCGCACAGCATGACGGCGTAAGGCGGCCTACCTGGTGCCGACGAAATCGACCAGCGCCGACATGCCGACATGATGGTTGCCCTCGGCCAACGCGCGGTCCTCTTCGGTGATCGCGATCGCGGAGAAATCGCCAAAAGCCCGTTCGAGCAGCTCGCGGGTCCACAGGTTGGCGACATCGGACGGCCCGCCGGTGCCGAAGCCGAGCTGCCTGACGTGATAGCCTTCCATCAGCAAGAGGCCGCCTGGCTTGAGGGCCTGCTTAATTCCGGCGAATACCGCGTCGCGCGTGTCCGGCCCGGCAAATTGAAAGAAGATGGCCGCGATGACGTCGAAGGCCGCGGTCGGCCATGGCCAGGTAAAAAGATCCGCCACCTCCGTCTCGAGTGTCACGCCGCGCTGGCGCGCGAGATCGCGGGCCTTGGCGACCGCCACGGGCGAGAAGTCAAAGGAACGGACGTCGAGGCCCTGCTCGGCGAGCCAGACGCCGTTGCGGCCCTCGCCATCGGCGACCGAGAGAGCTTTTTGACCCGGCCTCAACAGGTGGGCCTGGCTTTTCAGAAAAGCATTCGGCTCGGTGCCGAAGAGGTAGCCGGGCCCCGCGAAGCGAGTTTGCCAGCGTTCAAGCTCCGACATCATCACCTCCGCGACGGGACCGAGACAAACCAACGACGATCGCGCGCAAGCCGGCGAGCTTGCGAGATCGCGTCATCGTATCCGCACTACGCGTTGAAAACTCTCGCGAACGCGCCGGACGCCCGGCTGCCTTCACGGGCTGTGCCGAAATACGGCGGCGGAAAACGGGTCCGCCGTCGCGCATCTCTGCCTGGGGAAACCTACCTGTTCGGAGCAGCGTTGATCGCGAAGGTTTGCGACGCCTTCTCGTACCACGTGGACGTCTTCAGCGACACCGATCGCCGAGCCGCCCGCGCCTTCTTCCTTACGGCCGGCTTCTTGGCCTTACGCCGGCTCGTCGTTTTTGCCTTGCTCACGCGACGCTCTCCCTACGGTTCCCCCGGTGTTCATTTCCCGGATTGGCTCGCATCGCTATTTTCCACTGCCGGAGGCGAATTGTGAAGGCCCCTTAGCGGGTTGTCGTAAAACTTTATCAGGCGGAAAGACCGCGAGGGCGCCCTGGTGGCAGGGGCCTCAAATCGAGGCCGCGGCCGGTCGACCGCCGAAGGGCCGCCGCAAGCGGTGGATTAGGCCAAGCTTATCAGCAGCTTGATGGACGATCTTAATCCCACCGCGCAGCTCGCTCGGACGGGGAGCCAGCACGGCCGAAAAATACCTAATCGTTTCAACGGTTAAGGATAAGGTCTTGTTTCGCCGCCGTCCGTCCTGCCGACCGTCAGGTTGAGATCCTTCACCAGCCCGTTGGCAAGCGAATAGACCCAGCCATGGACGCTGACGTCCTGGCCGCGCGCCCAGGCGTCCTGCACGAACACGTCGGCGGCGACATTCTTCACCTGGCGGGCGACGTTGAGCTCGCACAGCCGGTCCAGCCGGGCCGCTTCGTCAGGCATGGCATCAAGCGCATGGCGGTGCTCGTTATAGACCTCGCGGATCGGATGCAGCCAATGGTCCACCAGGCCGCGCCGCTTGCCGTCCACGGCCGCGCGCACGCCGCCGCAGCCATAATGTCCAACCACCATGATGTGCTTCACCTTCAGCACGTCGACCGCGAACTGGAGCACCGAGAGGTAATTGGCGTCCTGCGGCGGCGCCAGGTTGGCGACGTTGCGGTGCACGAACAGCTCGCCGGGATCGAGACCCACGATCTCGTTGGCGGGAACCCGGCTGTCGGAGCAGCCGATCCACAGATACTGCGGCGCCTGCTGGGTTTCGAGCCGCCGGAAAAAGCCGGGATCGGCCGAGATCATCCGCGCCGCCCAGGCGCGGTTGTTCGCTTTCAAGTGCTCGAGCATGGGTTCCATCCGGCCCGGGGCGCGCCGCGCGCGACCGAGCTCAACCAACCACCAGTGCGGCGTGCTCGCTCTGGCCTTCGGTGAGGCCGCGCGCCCGCATCCAGTCATAGGCGCGGCCGAACAGCGTGGGATCGTAATAATCGACATGCTTGTAGCGCACGAAGGCGCGCAACAGCTCGCGCGGCTGCAGGGCGCCCTTGGCGTGCGCCGCGACGTGATGGGCGTATTTGTAGAAATCGCCGTTGATGCGATCGACCGCCTCGTTCTCGGCGTCATAATAGGCTTTGCGCTGCTCGGCCGTGAGGTCGGCCGAGATGACCTCGCCGCCGCGATAGAAGGAGGCCGCGATGATGTGCGCACCCTCCTTGAGGCCGAGGCTGATGAAGGGTTCCATCACGGTGACGGCCCGCGCGGTGCGATTTTGCAGCGCGGCCCAGCGCATCTGCGGCAGGCCGCCGTGCTCGATCTTCACATGGTCGGTCCCGACCGCGCTTTCGAGCATCTGCAACGTGGTGTAGTGCGAGCCGGTGAGCTCCTGCACCATGACCGGGACATCGGCGAGGTCGCGCGGCACCTGCAGGGCCTCATCGAAGGACAGGATCGCCTGCGCGGCGACCGCCGCCCGCAACGCCGCGATGTTGCCGCCGCGGTTGCCGCGCTCGAGCCGGTCGATGCTCGCCCATTCGCACACATTGTAGCTGTCGGCCGAGCCGCAATCGAACAGCTGC
>DATBBS010000129.1:0-13653 GCA_036270895.1 Xanthobacteraceae bacterium | reverse complement strand
CGCGCCGTAGACCAGCACCTGGGCGATGCCGGGCAGCTGCGATATCTGCTGGGCGAGCGTGATCTCGCCATAGTCGTCGACCGTGGACAGCGGCAAGGTCGGCGACACCAGGCTGATATAGAGGATCGGGAAGTCGCCCGGGTTGACCTTGCGGAAGAATGGCGGCGTCGTCATCTCGATCGGCAGCCGGCGCTGCGCGACGGTGAGCGCGGTCTGCACGTCGAGAGCCGCGCCGTCGATGTTGCGGGTGAGCTCGAACTGGATGATGATCGACGTGGTGCCGAGCGCCGAGGTGGACGTCATCGACGTGATGCCGGCGATCGTCGACAGCTGGCGCTCGATCGGTCCGGCGACCGATGCCGCCATGGTCTCCGGGCTCGCGCCCGGCAACGTGGCGGTGATCTGAATGGTGGGGAAGTCAACCGCCGGCAGCGCCGCCACCGCCAGCAGGCGGTAGGCGAAAACGCCGAAGACGATCAGCGCCGCCGTGATCAGCGTCGTCATCACCGGGCGGCGAATGCAGGTTTCCGAGATCTCCATGGATCAGACGCCGTCCTTGCGCTCGCGCACGCTCACCCGGGCGCCGTTGGTCAGCAGGAGGTGGCCGTCGGTCACGACGTTCTCGCCGCCCTCCAATCCCTCGCTGATCACCGTCTCGTTGCCGATGGTTCGCGCCACCTTGATGGGCTGAACGACGGCCTTGCGATCCTGAACCACGTAAACGAAAGGCCCGGTCTGGCTCACCTGCACGGCTGCGGACGGCACCACCACGGAATCCTCGGTGCGCAGCGTCATCTGCGCGGTCACCAGCGTGCCCGGCCACAAGAGCTCGTCGGTGTTCGGCATGGTGGCGCGCACGGTCGCCATGCCGGTCGTGGAGTCGATGGCGTTCTCGATCATGGTGACGGCGCCGCTGGCGCGCCGTGTCTCGCCCGGAACGATGACGTCGACATTCGCGGTTTCGGACGCGAGCGCGTGGCGGACGTCGGGAAGATTCTTCTGCGCGACCGTGAAGGTGACGTAGACCGGCGCCATCTGATTGATCACGGCGATCGGAACGAGATCGGCCGAGCGCACGAGGTTGCCGATCTTCACGGCGGCCTGGCTGATGCGGCCGGAGATCGGCGCGCGGATGATGCAATAGCTGAGCTGAACCTTGAGGTTTTCGAGCGCCGCCTGATCGGACAGCAGCGCGCCTCGGAACATATCGGCCTGGGTCTTGGCGTTTTCGAGATTGACGACCGGCGTCGCGTTCTTGGCGACAAGCTCGGTGTAGCGGCGCATGTCGCGCTCGGCACCTTCGATCTGGGCCCGGTCCCTGGCGATGGTGCCTTCGACCTGCCTGATCTGTGCTTCCAGCGAGCGGGAATCCAGGGTGACGAGCAGGTCGCCCTTCGTGACCTTGGCGCCGTCCTCGAAATGGATGCCGGTGATCTCGTTGTCGATCCGGCTCCTGATCGCGACGCTCGCCATCATGGTGACGTTGCCGAGACCTTCGAGCACCACCGGCGTCTTCTTCTTGACCGCGGTGGCGAGCTCGACCGATACCGGCCGCGGACCCTGGGGCGCCTGGGCAACCGCTCCGTCCGTCTTGGGCCAACGGATAGCCGCGGCTCCCGCCAGGACAATCCCCGCGGCCACGGCCAGCATCACTAGTCGCTTACCCATCAATTATCGTCGCCCTGGCGTCGCGCCATGGACTCCCTGGTTCGTATCCCCACCCGATGTCCGGCTGATTGCGTCAGCCTTATTCGTTTAATACCAATTTTAGGTAACATAATTCTCTCGGCGGGGCACCCCTCCCGGGTTGGCATGACGAGAATTAATTAATCATCTGCGCCAGACACCTCCGGGTTTCGGCCCGCCAAGCGCTCTGTTGCCGCAATAATAACCGGAATCCATCAATGCGCATCGCCACCTGGAACGTCAATTCGATCAAACAGCGCACCGACAACGCGGTGGCCTGGCTGAAGGAGCGTGCGCCCGACATCGTATGCCTGCAGGAGACCAAAAGCGTCGATGAATCTTTCCCGCGCGAGCCGTTCGAGGCGCTCGGCTACAACGTGGCGGTGCATGGCCAGAGGACCTTCAATGGGGTCGCCATCCTGTCGAAGCTCCCCTTCGATGAGATCACCCCGCGGCTGCCGGGCGACCCGGAGGACGATCACGCGCGTTTTATCGAAGCGCAGGTCTCGACGCCGACCGGTATTTTGCGCGTCGCGTCGGTCTATCTGCCCAACGGGAACCCGGTCGGCACCGAAAAATATCCATATAAGCTCAAGTGGATGGACCGGCTTCTGAACTACGCGCGTGAGCGCATGAAACTGGAGGAAGCCTTGGTGCTGGCGGGCGACTTCAACGTCATCCCGGCGCCGCGCGATGCCCGCAATCCGTCAGCCTGGGTGAACGATGCGCTGTTCCTGCCGCAGACCCGCGCCAAGTTCCGCTCGCTTCTCAACCTCGGCCTGGTCGATGCGCTGCGCCAGACCAGCGATGAGGGCGGCGTCTACACGTTCTGGGATTATCAGGCCGGCTCTTGGCAGAAAAACAACGGCATCCGCATCGACCACCTGCTGCTCTCGCCGCAAGCCGCCGACCGTTTCAGGTCCGCCGGCGTCGACAAACATGTTAGAGGCTGGGAAAAGCCGTCCGACCACGTGCCGGTCTATATCGAGGTCGCGACCGATCCGGCGTGAATCACGGCGAGCCGCGCAACACGCGGCCAAGCGCGGCATTCAATCGCGACGGCCCTTCAGCCACGCTTCGAGATAGGAGAGCGCGAGCGCGCGCTCGTCGTCGGTCGCCTGCTGGAACGCCGCGGCGTGGAGATCGGCCACCCATTTTTCCTGCGGCGCAGCGTCGCGGGCGAGCGTGAGATACATCAAGCCGCGCGGGACCTGGCGCGGCAGCACCTGGCCGTTGAACAGCGTGGTGCCCAACAGGGCCTGGGCCTGGTACTGGCCCTTGTCGGCCGCCAGCTTGAGCCAGCGTGCGGCCTGCCAGACATCCTTCGGGCCGCCCTGCCCTTCGATCAACATGCGGCCGAGCTGGTACTGGGCATCGGCGTCGCCGAAATAGGATGCCGCATAGGCGAAGAGATCGCGTGCGCGCGACGGGCTCGCCGTCACCGACGAGTTCGGAATTCCGTTGATGTAATATCCGCCGAGCGTCACGAAGGCGTTGGCGACGAAACGCGCCTGCGGGGTGCCCAGACTGTCGTCCGCATGGCTGTCCACGATGTTGCGGAAATATTCGAACGCCCGCAGATCGTCGCGCCCGACCTGATCGCCGTCGGCATACATGCGGCCGAGCTTCCACTGGGCGAGCGCGTGACCCTTCTCGGCGGCGAATTCGAGCGCCCTGAGCCCGGTCTCCGCGTCGCCCGCCCGCAGCGCCTGGGCGCCCGAGCGGAAGGCCTCGACCGGCGTGAGGCTGCGCTTGATTTCCGGCCCGCGCAACGTGTCGGACAACGACGCATTCGGAACCGCGGTGGGAACCGCCACCGGCGGCGCCGAGATCGCGGATCGCGGCACGATGTCGACGCTCACCGCCGGCGCCATCCCGTCGCGCGCGCCCGATCCGTCGAACGCGAAGGCGGAGACGACGCCGAGGCCGAGCAGCGCCACCGGCAGGAGACGATCAGATATCCGCATAGGTCCTGGTCTCTGCCGCGCCGCCCGGATGGGTCACCGCGCCGCCACGCGCGGCGCCGACCTGCTCGGCGTATTTCCACAAATATCCGGAAGTGAAGTCGCGCTTTCTCGGCTTCCACCCATCGTGGCGCTTGTCGAGCTCGGCCTTGGAAAGCTTGACGTTGAGCGTGCCCTTGTGGGCGTCGATCTCGATGATGTCGCCGTCACGGAGGAGCGCAATCGGTCCGCCGATGGCCGCTTCCGGTCCCACATGGCCGATGCAAAAGCCGCGCGTCGCGCCGGAAAATCGTCCGTCGGTGATGAGCGCAACCTTGCCGCCCATGCCCTGGCCATACAATGCCGCGGTGGTCGCGAGCATCTCGCGCATCCCCGGGCCGCCCTTGGGGCCTTCGTAGCGGATGACCAGCACGTCGCCCTCTTTGTACTGACGCGTCTTCACTGCCTCAAAACACGCTTCCTCGCCGTCGAAACACCGCGCCGGCCCGGAGAACTGCACGTGCTCCATACCGGCGACTTTGACGATCGCGCCCTCGGGAGCGAGATTTCCCTTCAGGCCGACGACGCCTCCGGTCGCGAGCAGGGGCTTGTTGGCAGGGCGTATGACGTCCTGGTCCTTGTTCCACTTCACCCGCTTGAGGTTCTCGGCCATGGTCCGGCCGGTCACCGTGATGCAGTCGCCGTGCATGAACCCGTGGTCCAGCAGGGTTTTCATCAGCAGCGGGACCCCACCAACTTCGAACAAGTCTTTGGCGACATAGCGGCCGCCCGGTTTCAAATCCGCGATATATGGTGTCCTTTTGAAGACTTCGGCGACGTCGAACAGGTCGAACTTGATTCCGCATTCATGCGCGATCGCCGGTAGATGCAGCGCAGCATTGGTCGAGCCGCCGGAGGCCGCCACCACGGCCGCCGCATTCTCGAGCGCCTTGCGGGTGACGATGTCGCGCGGACGGATGCGCAGCTTGATGAGCTCGAGCACCTGCTCGCCCGCAACCATGCAGAACTTATCGCGAATTTCGTAAGGCGCCGGGGCGCCGGCCGAATAAGGCAACGCCAGGCCGATCGCTTCCGACACCGTCGCCATGGTGTTGGCGGTGAATTGGGCGCCGCAGGCGCCAGCCGACGGACAGGCGACCTGCTCCAGGGTGTCGAGATCGGCGCTCGACATTTCGCCGACCGAATGCTTGCCGACGGCCTCGAACACGTCCTGAATGGTGACCGGCTTGCCCTTGAAGGTGCCCGGCAGGATCGAGCCCCCATAGATGAAGATCGCGGGAACGTTCAGCCGGCACATCGCCATCATCATGCCGGGCAATGACTTATCGCATCCGGCGAGCCCCACCAGGGCGTCATAGGCGTGGCCGCGCATGGTCAGCTCGACCGAGTCCGCGATCACCTCGCGCGAGGGCAGCGAGCTTTTCATGCCCTCGTGGCCCATCGCGATGCCGTCGGTGACCGTGATGGTGCAGAATTCACGTGGCGTGCCGCCGGCGGCCGCCACGCCCTTCTTCACCACCTGCGCCTGCCGCATCAGCGAGATGTTGCAGGGCGCCGCCTCGTTCCAGCAGCTCGCCACCCCCACAAACGGCTGATGGATCTGGGCGGTGGTTAGGCCCATGGCGTAATAATAGGAACGGTGGGGCGCCCGCTCGGGGCCCTCCGTCACGTGCCGGCTCGGAAGCCTGCTTTTCAGTTCGGTCTTGGCATCCATCATACGCGTCCTGCCCCTCGCCGCCCGGGGCCACAAGAAAAGTCCTGCACCGCCTTATACCTACTCGAATTCGGTGAGGCGTGTGGCGGAATAGCGGCGTCGTTCCGCCCGCCGGTGGGCTATCTCCAAATGTTGTAAATATGTTGCCCCAATACCACAAACAGGGCCACCCGCGCCGCCTGGCGGCGCGCACCGGCCCGCAAAAAAGTAACCATCCACAAAATAACCATGCTGAATGCCAGATGGTCGTGATCCGCCGAAATTTTTTTGCGCGCAGCGTTCACGCGGTCGCGCCCGACCTGATCGGCGCCTGGTTCGGGGTCGACGGCGTCGGCGGGCGGATCGTCGAGGTCGAGGCCTATCACCACACCGACCCGGCGGCGCACAGCTTCGGCGGCCGGACCGAGCGCAATGCCGTCATGTTCGGCCCGCCCGGCTTCGTCTATGTGTATCGCTCCTACGGCATCCATTGGTGCGTCAATTTCGTGTGCGAACCCAAAGGCAGCGCGAGCGCGGTGCTGATCCGGGCGATCGAGCCCTTGGCGGGACTGGCAAGGATGCGCCGCCGGCGCGGCATGCAGGATGTCCGGCTGCTGTGCGCCGGCCCGGGCCGCCTGTGCGAGGCGCTCGGCATCACGCACGCGCATAACGGCCTCGCGCTCGACGCACCGCCGTTCGAGCTGCGCCGGCCGGATGAGCCGGCCGAGGTCGTGGTCGGCCCCCGTATCGGCATCACCAAGGCGGTGGACCAGCCCTGGCGCTATGGCCTCAAAGGCTCGCGCTTCCTGAGCAAGCCCTTCCGGTGATCGGGCCCCCTCACGCGATGGCCTTCGCCACCTGGGCGGTGTCGAAAAACTCATAATAGGCAATCGCCTTGCCGTCCCTGAACTGCCAGGAGTCCGCCTTCGGGGTCGCCACCACGGCGCCGGACTTTTTCGCCCGCCAGCTGCAATAGCCGAGCGCCACGACCCGGTCGCCCTGGGCGACGAAATGATCGACCCGGTATTCGAGCATCTCCCAGTCGCGCGCGAGCCCGGCGAAATACTGCCCGATATCCTCGCGCCGCCGGTAGCTCGTCATGTAGTCGACGCCCGCCAACGGCTCGGCGATCGAGCCGAAGTTGAGATTTTCATCGCAGATCGAGACCCAGTGGTCGGCGCTGCCGCCACGGCTGTCGGACCAGCGGCGATAGGCCTCCTTCAGGATGGCGACGTTGCGGCCTTCCTCGGACATGTCGGCCTCCGGCGGCATGGGCTCCTCCCGCGCATCGCGGCGGCGCAGCCCCCAATCATACCACGCCGGGCGCGAAAAGCTCTTCCGGCGCAACCTTGCGGGGCGAAAGGTGCTGCTCGTGGACGTAAGCCCCGATGGCGGCGAGCGTCGGGCGGTTCGGCTCCAACCCATAGGACCAGAAATCCTTGCCGAAGACCCGCCAGGTCTCCTCGACATGGTCGATCAGAAACGGCAGCGAGAGGTGCAGCGCGTCGGTATCGTAAAGGTCCTGGGTCGCGATATCGCGCGCCGCGCAGAAGGCCCGGTAGAGGCTTTGGGCGACCCAGGGGTCCTTGCGGAAGACGTCCTCGCGGATCACCACCGTGTGCATGATCGGGAAGATCTTCGTGCGCCGGTAGTAGTCCTGTTCGACCGCCTTGTGGTCGGCGAACAACCGTTTGATGTGCGGCGCGCCGCGCAAGAAGCTGTCCGGGATATAGAGCGAGAACAAAGCGTCGAGCTCGCCCGCCGCCATCATGGCCTCGAGGGTTTTTCCCGCGGGGAGGAAATCGATCTTGATGGTCGTGGGAAGATCCAGCGGCAGCAGCGGCGGCTGGGTCGGCGCATCGAGCCCGCCGATGATCCAATGGATGTCGTGCGCCTCGACCCCATGGTCGTGCGCCAGCATTCCCTTGATGAAGACGAGACCGGTCGAGCCGTATTGCGTGGTGCCGACGCGCTTGCCCTTGAGGTCTCGCGGCGTCGCGATGCCGGCGCCCGGCCGCACATAGATGCAGCCGTGCCGGAAGATCTTCGATAGCGCGACCGGGATCGCCACGAACGGGCAGGCGCCCCTGCCCTTGAGGCTCACATAGGAGGCGAGCGACATCTCGGAGACGTCGAATTCCTGCTTGTCCAGCATGCGCGGAAAGGTTTCGCGCGGCCGCAGCACCTTGATGTCGAGGTCGATGCCCTCGGGCTTGACGCGCCCGTCCATCAGCGGGCGGCTGCGATCGTAATTCCAGCAGGCAAGCGTGAGGGGAAGGCCGGCCATCGCTGGCTTACGTCGCGCCCTTCAGCCGCTCCAGCGCCTCGGCGATCTTCTGTTTGCGCGCCTGCGCCTCTTCGCGCTTTTCCTTTTCCTCTTCGACCACTTCTTCCGGTGCGCGCGCGACGAAATTTGCGTTGCCGAGCTTGGCATCGACGCGGGCGATGTCAGCCTCCGCCTTTGCGATCTCTTTCTCGAGCCGGGCGCGCTCGGCGGAAATATCGATCAATCCCGCGAGCGCCAGACCGATCGTCTCACCGCGAACCACGATCTGCACCGTTCCAGGCTTATAGGCCGGCGCCTTGGCGATGTCGGAAATCCTGGCCATTCGTTTCAAGAATTCCGACCAGCGCTGCGACCTGGACCAAACCTGATCCGATACTCCGGCCAAGACCAGCGGAAGCGGCACATTGACGTTCATTTCCGCGCGAACAGAGCGAATGGCTGAAATGACATCGATAACCCATCCGATCTCGGCTTCCGCCTTGGCGTCAAAATACCCAGGGCCTGACGGCCACTCGGTGAGTGCGAGCAAATTCTTGCGCTTCGGCTGAGCCGTGACGGCCCACAATTCTTCGGTCACAAAGGGCATGAAGGGATGAAGCAGCTTCAGAACCTCGTCGCGGACCCACGCCACCATGGCACGCGTCTCGCTTTTAGCGTCGCCATCCGGTCCCAGCAGCACCGGCTTGGCCAGCTCGAGATACCAGTCGCAATAGATGTTCCAGACAAAACGATAGGCTGCCGTCGCGGCGTCATTGAACCTGTAGCCGACAATGGCCTCGGTGACGCTGAGCGCCGCATTCGAAGTCTCATGCGCGATCCAACGGTTTATAGTTTCCTTCGCGGCTCCTGGATTGAAGCCTTCGACTGTCACGCAGTCGTTCATCTCGGCGAAGCGGCAGGCGTTCCAGAACTTGGTCGCGAAATTGCGGTAGCCCTCGACGCGCTGGGTCGACAGCTTGATGTCGCGGCCCTGCGCCGCCATCGCGGCGAGGGTGAACCGCAAGGCGTCGGCCCCATAATCGTCGATCAGGTGCAGCGGATCGATGACGTTGCCCTTCGACTTCGACATCTTGGCGCCCTTCTCGTCGCGGACGAGCGCGTGGATGTAGACCGTGCGGAACGGCACCTCCTTCATGAAGTGCAGGCCCAGCATCATCATGCGGGCGACCCAGAAGAAGATGATGTCGAAGCCGGTGACCAGCACGTCGGTCGGGTAGTAGCGCTCGAGCTCCGGCGTCTGGTCCGGCCAGCCGAGCGTCGTGAACGGCCACAGTCCGGACGAGAACCAGGTGTCGAGCACGTGTTCGTCGCGGAGCAGGAACGGCGTGCGCTTGGCCGGATCCTCGGCCATGTCGCGCGCCTGATGATGCCGCAGCGCGCCGGTCTCCTCGTAGTAGGCGAGCGCGCGAGAGACGGCCTCCGCCTCGGTCTCGGCCACGAACACCTTGCCGTCGGGCCCATACCAGGCCGGAATCTGGTGGCCCCACCAGAGCTGCCGTGAGATTCCCCAGGGCTGGATGTTCTCCATCCACTCGAAGTAGGTCTTCTCCCAGTTCTTCGGCACGAAAACGGTTTTGCCTTCGCGCACCGCCGCGATGGCACCCACCGCCAGCGCTTTGGCGTTGAGGTACCATTGATCCTTGAGCCGCGGCTCGATCACGGCGGCGGAGCGGTCGCCATGCGGCACCATGTGGGTGTGCGGCTCGATCTTGTCGATCAGGCCGAGTTCCTCGAGCCGTGCGACGATCAGCTTGCGCGCCGCGAAGCGGTCACGGCCGTGCAGCTTCAGCGTGGCGTCGAGCTCGGCGGACGGCGGCACGTCCTCGACGAAGGCCGAGTTGCCGTCCAGATCGAGCCGGCCCTCGTCGTCGAGCACGTTCACCTGCGGCAGGCGATGCCGCTTGCCGACCTCGAAGTCGTTGAAGTCGTGCACTGGCGTGATCTTCACCGCGCCGGTGCCCTTCTCCGGGTCGGCGTAGTCGTCGCCGATGATCGGAATTTTCCGGCCGACCAGCGGCAGGATCGCGGTCTTGCCGATCAGGTGCCTGAGCCGCTCGTTGTCGGGATGCACCGCGACCGCGGTGTCGCCCAGCATCGTCTCGGGTCGCGTGGTCGCGACCACGATGGAGTCGTCCGAGCCTTCGATCGGATAGCGGATGTGCCACAGGTGCCCCTTCGTTTCGACCTGCTGCACCTCGAGGTCCGAGATCGCGGTCAGCAGCTTGGGGTCCCAGTTGACCAGCCGCTTGTCCTTGTAAATCAGGCCTTCGTTGTAGAGCGCGACGAACACCTTGACGACGGCGCGCGACAGGCCCTCGTCCATGGTGAAGCGCTCGCGCGACCAGTCGCACGAGGCGCCCAGCCGCCTCAACTGATTGACGATGATGCCGCCCGACTCCGCCTTCCAGGCCCACACCTTCTCGACGAATTTTTCGCGTCCGATGTCGCGCCGGCCGGGCTCCTGGCGCTCCATCATCTGCCGCTCGACCACCATCTGGGTCGCGATGCCGGCATGGTCGGTGCCGGGCTGCCACAGCACGTCGCGGCCGCGCATGCGCTCGAAACGGCACAGCACGTCCTGCAGGGTGTTGTTGAGCGCGTGCCCCATATGGAGCGAGCCGGTGACGTTGGGCGGCGGAATCACGATGCAATAGGGCGCCGCCGCCAGCCGGTCGGGCCGCCCGGCGCGAAACGCCTGGGCGTCCTCCCACGCGGCGCCGATGCGCGCCTCGATATCGGCCGGTTGGTACCTGTTGTCGATCATCGTGTTTCTCGATCTCACGTGTGCGCGACACAAAGCCCCGCAGCGCTTTCACTGTCAACGTCGCCTTCCCCGTATGCGCGGCCGGCATGGGTCGCCGGTGCAAGGACATGGGCGAGCAGCGCGGTGCTCCGCTATATAGGGTATCTGACCCCCGCAGCGGAGCGCCTGTGCTCGCCCCCTCCCCCTCGCTTCCCGTGCCGTCCCAGACCCGCGCCATCGTGCTCCTGGCGGTGGCGGGATTTGCCAGCCAATCGATGGTGCGGTCGGCCGATTCGCTGCTGCCGCAGATCGCCTCCGATCTCGCCGTCACGATCGGGGCCGCCTCGATCATCGTTTCGGCCTATACGCTGGTGCACGGCTCGATGCAGCTGGTGATCGGGCCGATCGGCGACCGCTTCGGCAAATACGCCACCATCACCGTGATGTGCGCCCTGTCGGCGCTGACCGTCGCGGCCTGCGGGCTGGCCGGCAGCCTGACGACGCTGACGCTCGCCCGCGTCGCGTCCGGCGCGACCGCCTCGTGGATCATCCCGCTCGGCATGGCCTTCATCGGCGATGCGGTGCCCTATGAGCGTCGCCAGCAGGTGCTCGGGCGCTATCTGACCGGACAGATCAGCGGGCAGCTGTTCGGCCAGGCGGCGGGCGGAATCATCGGCGACTGGCTCGGCTGGCGCGCGGCCTTCTTCATCCATGCGGCGATCTTCGCGGTTGCGGCCCTGGCGTTGCTGCGCGAGCTCACCACCAATCCGACGACGCGGCCGTTGGGGACGAAGGGCGAGCGTTCGCGCGGTTTCGCGGCCGACTACCGGATCGTGCTCGCCAATCCCTTCGCGCGTTTCATCATGGTGGTCTCCTTCATGGAGTTCGCCTTCATGTTCGGCGCCTTCGCATTCGTGGGCGCCGACCTGCATCTGCGTTTCGGCCTGAGCTTCACCCTGGTGGGTCTCATGGTGGGCTTCTTCGGACTGGGCGGACTAATCTACGCCGGGACGGTCCGCCAGCTGGTCGGCTGGCTCGGGCAGCCCGGCCTCGCCATGAACGGCGGCTTCATCCTGGGCGTCGCCTATCTGATGCTGGCCTTCGCGCCGGTCTGGTGGATCGCCCCCGTGGCGGTGACCATGATCGGGCTCGGCTTCTACATGCTGCACAACACGCTGCAGACCAACGCGACCCAGATGTCGCCGGAGGCGCGCGGAACCGCGGTCGGGCTGTTCTCGGCGGCGCTCTATCTCGGGCAGACCGCCGGGGTGGCGATGTTCGCCCCGGTGGTGGACCGGACCGGCGCCCCGGCGGTGTTCGTGGCGGCCGCGATCCTGCTGCCGACGCTCGCGCTGTGGTTTTCGGGCCGGCTGAAACGGCGGTGAGGCGCCCGTGGGACGGGTCGCGCCGCGGGCGCCAGGCCCGCGCGGTGGAATGAACCCCCAAGTGACGGCTGAGACCGGATCGAAGGCGCGCCTATCCGCGTCCGCGCGAGACCCGTTCGATCTCGGCCCGAACCATGCGCTCGACCATGTTCGGCAGGTTGTCGTCGAGCCATGCCTTGAGCATCGGGCGGAGCATCTCGCGCACCAGGTCGTCGAGCGTCCGCGAGTTCTGCACCAGCACCGTATGGGCAAGCGAGTTGAAGGCCGAATCGACGGCCGCCGTCGTCGATGACGACAACAGCGAGCGCTCGGCCCCGGTCTGCTCACGGAACTGGCGCCGGGCGGCCTCCACGGTCGGCACCGGTGCGGGCGGCGCCTCGTTGTAGACGACGTCGGGAGTCGCATCGATCCGGCGCAAGGCCGGCGGCGGCTCCGCCGGCGCTTCCATCTCCTCGGTCAACTCGAGGATGTCGGTCGGGGCCGGCGGTGCGGGTTCGTCGGGCGTGGTGTCGACATTGGCGAACATCGCGTCGATGTCGTCCTGCCCGTTCGTCTCCGCCGGCGGCGGCGCGGGTGCGGCGGCCGGGCGCGGCGGCGGCGCCGGACGCGCGGGCGCCGGCGCGGCGGCGGCCTTGGCGGGTTCGGGCGCCTTGGGCGGGGCTTTGGTCGCGTCGTCGTCGGCAATGATCCGCCGGATGGAGGCGAGGATCTCCTCCATCGACGGTTCTTGCGTTTTTGCCGCCTGTGTCATTGCGGTCGTGCCTCCCCGCACCGCGCGCGGTGCGTCCCCTCAAGTCCCCGGAGCGAGCACCGCCACAAGTATGGCATGTCGATGTCCGAACGCAAGCAAGTCTCCCAAACCGGCCGACTTAACGGTCCAAGGGGTTAACGTCCCACGGGCGGAAGGTTTCAAGCACTCGTCGCTAGGACAACGGCCCGCTGGCGCGAATCATCACCGTCCGTCGGGATTGCGCGTGCCCGCCCACGCATCGCGAACCTGTTGATAATGCGTGGTCGGATCGTAGATCGGCACCTTCAGGCCCAGCCCGACGGCGTATAATCCGCCGACGGACGACAGCAACGTGTATGAGGCGACCACCCGATCGCGCTGGGCCGTCACCAGGGCGACGCGCGCATTGACCAGCTCCTGCTGGGCATTGAGCACGTCCAGGGTCGTGCGCTGGCCGACGCGCGCTTCCTCGCGCACGCCGTTCAGCGCGATCTCGGCGGCATTGACCTGGGCCTGCGTGGCCTGGATCTGCGCCTTGGCGGCCTCCAGCAGCCCCCAGGACTGCACCACGTTCGATTGCACCTGATCGCGCGCGGTTTCGAGACTGATCCGCTGCTGCCCGAGCGTCTCCTTGGCCTGGCGGATGAGCGAGTATTCTCCGCCGCCCTGATAGATCGGCACCGTCACCTGGGCCAGCAGCGAGGCGCTGAACTGCTGCAGCACGGCGACGTTGCTGGACACGCTGGGTTCCCAGGCCTGCTGCACGTTGGCGGTCGCGGTCACGACCGGCGCCAATGCGCCCTCGTTGATCTTGACCTGGAGCAATGCGGCGTCGATGCCGAACATCGCGGTCGCGACCGCCGGATTGAACTCGCGTCCGGTGGCAATGGCCTCGTTGAGGGTGCGCGGCGACAGCCGATCGACCGGTGAGGCGGGAGCGAGCTTGCCGGGCTCGACCCCGATGGTCTGGCGATAGATCGCCTTCGACGAGACGTAGTTCGATTCGGCCGTGAGCACCTGCGAGCGGCCGGCGGCGAGGCGCGATTCGGCCTGCGCCACGTCGGTGCGCGTCACCTCGCCGACATTGAAGCGGTCGCGGGTCTGGCGCAGCTGCTCCTGCAGCACCTCGACGTTGCGGCGCTGGAGATCGAGGATGGCGCCGTCG
>DATBBS010000128.1:0-8333 GCA_036270895.1 Xanthobacteraceae bacterium | reverse complement strand
CGGCCTGTTCGGCGGCGTCGGCGCCAAGGAGCGCGACCGGATTCATCACGCGATCGAGGCGGTCGGCCTCACCGGCTTCGAGTCGCGGCCGATCGGAACGCTGTCCGGCGGCCAGATGCAGCGTGTCCTGTTTGCGCGCCTCTTGCTGCAGGACGCGCGCCTGATCGTGCTCGACGAGCCCTTCAATTCCATCGATGCCAAGACCGCAGCCGATCTGTTCGATCTCGTCCGCCGCTGGCACGCCGAAAAGCGTACCGTGGTGGCGGCGCTGCACGATCTCGATCTGGTGCGGGCCAATTTCCCGGACGTGCTGCTGCTGGCGCGCGAGCCGGTCGCCTGGGGTGCTGCCGCCGAGGTGCTGACGCCCGACAATCTCCTGAAGGCGCGCCGCATGTGCGAAGCCTTCGACGAGGCAGCAGTGGAGTGCGCGGCGTGACGGCCCGCGGCTGCTGAGATGCTCTACGATTCCGTCATCGCGCCTTTCGTCGAGTTCGAGTTCATGCGCCGTGCCTTCATCGGCACGCTCGCGCTGGCGATCGGAGCAGGCCCGGTCGGCGTCTTCCTGATGCTGCGGCGTATGAGCCTGATGGGCGACGCCATGTCGCACGCGATCCTGCCCGGCGCGGCGATCGGATTTCTGCTGTCGGGCCTGAGCCTCTTCGCCATGACGGCGGGCGGCCTCATCGCCGGCTTCGTGGTGGCGGTGCTGGCGGGCCTGGTCGCGCGCACGACGGAATTGAAGGAGGACGCGTCGCTCGCCGCCTTCTTCCTGCTCTCACTCGCGCTCGGCGTCACCATCGTGTCGTTGCGCGGCAGCAATGTCGATCTTCTGCATTTTTTGTTCGGCAGCGTGCTCGCCCTCGACAATCCGACCCTCATCCTCATCACCGCGATAACGTCGGTGTCGCTCGTCGTGCTGGCGCTGATCTGGCGGCCCCTGGTGCTCGAATGCGTCGACCCGAGCTTCCTGCGCTCGGTGAGCCGGGCGGGCGCGCCGGCGCACATCGCCTTCCTGGCGCTCGTGGTGATGAACCTGGTCGGCGGATTTCACGCCCTGGGCACGCTGCTCGCGGTCGGCCTCATGATGCTGCCGGCGGCGGTCGCCCGTTTCTGGGCGCGCGACATCTCGGCGATGATCCTCATCGCGATCGCCACCGGCATCGTGTCCGGCTTCGCCGGGCTGCTCTTGTCCTTCCATGCCGGCGTGCCGGCGGGGCCGGCCATCATCCTGACGGCCGGCGCCCTTTATGTCGGCTCGGTGATTTTCGGCCGCGTCGGCGGGCTCGTGCAGCATCTATTGCCACGACGCCATCTGGAAGCTTGAGCGCCGCGATGTTCGCCAGAGGTGTTGCGTTCGTCCTGCTGGCCCTCGTCGCGGCCGCTCCGGCCGCCGCGCAAGACAAGATCCGGACGATCGCGAGCTTCTCGATCCTCGGCGATCTCGTGAAGAATGTCGGCGGCGACCGCGTGGAGGTCACGACCCTGATCGGGCCCAACGGCAATGCCCATGTCTACGAACCCTCACCAGCGGACTCGCGGCGGGTCGCGGACGCGAGGGTCGTGTTCGTCAATGGGCTCGGATTCGAAGGCTGGCTCGGCCGTCTGGTCAAGGCGTCCGGCACCAAGGCGGCGATCGTGATTGCGAGCACGGGCATCAGTCCGCGGTCGAGCGCAAGCGCGACCCGGCTCGGCGACGACACGGCCGATCCGCATGCCTGGCAATCGGTCGCGAACGCCAAACGCTACGTGTCGAATATCCGCGACGCGCTGATCAAGGCCGATCCGGCCGGCGCAAACGTCTACAAGGCGAACGCGATGGCCTATCTGGCCAGGCTCGATGCGCTCGATCAGGAGGTGAGGGACGTGGTGGCCGGGATCGCGCCCGATCGGCGCCGGGTCATCACCAGCCACAGCGCCTTCGGCTATTTCCAGGACGCCTATGGGGTCGCCTTCTCGGCGCCCCAGGGCGTGTCGAGCGAGGCTGAGGCTTCGGCCAAAGACGTCGCCCGCATCATCGCCCAGATCAGGAATGAGCGAATTTCGGCGGTCTTCCTCGAGAACGTCACCGACGCGCGGCTGATGCAGCTGATCGCGCGGGAGACCGGTGCCAGGATCGGCGGGACGCTCTATTCCGACGCGCTGACCGATGCGAATGGCCCGGCGCCGAGCTATAGCGACCTGATCCGGCACAATGTGCGGCAGCTGGCGGCGGCGCTGGGACGTTGAACACCGCGATTCTCACTTCACGCTTCCCAGGGTGGCGAGCAGCTTCGACTTGTCGATCACGTCGAGGTCGAGACTGCGCGCGAAGCTCGCCCCGTCCGCATAGTAGTCGTTCGGCTGGAAGACGCCGCGCGCCAGCTTGGCATACATCTCGCCCTGCGCGGCCGCCTTGCAGGCATCGGCGAGCTTGCGCTTGACCTCGGCGGTGATCCCGACCGGCGCCGACAGGCCGCCGAAGCTCGACGGCGCAACCGCGAAACCCTGCTCCTTCACGGTCGGCGTATCGGGGGTCGACGGGTTCCGTTGATCCGCAAAGAGGCCGAGAATGCGCAGCCCGCTGCCGGCGGCGGAGCTCAGCACAACGGCGCCGAAATCGACCTGGCCTCCCAACACTTGCTGCATCACGTCGGCGTCGCCCTTGAACGGGATGGCGTTGAAGGTGACCTGGGCGGTTTGCGAGAACTCGATCATCGCGAGATGCGGGATCGAGGCGACGCCGAGATGGGCGTAATTGATTTCGCCGGGCTTTTGCTTGGCGGCGGCCACCAGGTCGGCGACCGAGCGGAACCGCGAGTCGGGCTTTACCACGATCACCATCTCGTTCTTGAAGGTCTGGCAGATCGGCTCGAATGACTTGTGGTCGTAGCCCACCTGCTTGTTCGAGATCGGCAGCACCGTCATCGACACTGCCGCGGTGAACAGCAGCGAATAGCCGTCGGGCGCCGCGCGGGCCACCGCTGCGGTGCCGATCGCGCCGGTCGCTCCCGCCTTGTTGACCACGAGGACACGTTGCCCGAGCTGTTGGGTGAGGCCTTCCGCGAGCGCCCGCCCCAGCACGTCGGTCACCGCACCGGGCGAGAAGGGGACGGTGATCTCGATCGGGCGGTCCGGATAGCTCTGCGCGTCGGCGCTCGTGGCAGGCGCTGCGCCGGCGAGCGCGGCAAGCGTGGCGAACATCCCGATGCGATATCCCATCCTGGCTCTCCCGAAATTCTTGTTTTGCACCGCGATAATTGCATGGCGGCCCGGCGCGCCACCAGTGGGCCCCGGTAGGCAAAGCATCCCGCGTCAGCTAAATTTATGCCATGAGCAACCAGCAGCACGACGACGATCATCACCACGACCACGGCTCCGAGCTCAGCGAGATGCAGCTTCGGGTGCGCGCGCTCGAGACCATCCTGACCGAGAAGGGTTACGTCGACCCCAAGGCGCTCGATCTCATCATCGAGGCCTATGAGACCAAGATCGGCCCGCACAACGGCGCGCGCGTGATTGCCAAGGCCTGGACCGATCCCGATTTCAAGCGCCGTCTGCTGGAGGACGGGTCGTCCGCGATCGCGACCCTCGGCCACACCAGCCGGGTGGGCGATCACCTGGTGGCGGTCGAGAATACGCCGCAGCTCCACAACATGGTCGTGTGCACGCTGTGCTCCTGCTATCCGTGGGAAGTGCTCGGGCTGCCGCCGGTCTGGTACAAGGCGGCGCCCTATCGGTCGCGTGCCGTCAAGGACCCGCGCGGCGTGCTTGCCGATTTCGGGGTCAGGCTGCCGAAGGACGCCGAGATCCGGGTCTGGGACTCGACCGCCGAGACGCGCTTCATGGTGCTGCCGATGCGCCCCGCCGGCACCGAGGGCTGGAGCGAGGAGCGGCTTGCCGACCTCGTCACCCGCGACTCGATGATCGGAACCGGACTGCCGAAACAACCCACGGAGGCGGTGCGATGAACGGTGTCCACGACATGGGCGGCATGGACGGATTCGGCAAGGTCGAGCCCGAGCCGAACGAGCCGGTGTTCCACGCCCCATGGGAAGGGCGCGTGATGGCGATGAACCGCGCCATGGGGGCGACCGGCACCTGGAATATCGACATCGGGCGCTTCTCGCGCGAGACGCTTCCGCCGCAGGTCTATCTTGCCAGCAGCTATTATCAGAAGTGGTTTCTCGGTCTCGAGAAGATGCTGCTCGAGCGCGGGCTGATCGATGCCGACGAGGTCGCGTCGGGCCACGCGCTGCGGCCGGGCAAGCCGTTGAAGCGCGGCAAGTTCACCGCCGCCGACATCGGCCGGGTGTTGACGCGCGGCTCGTTCCGCCGGCCCGCGCCGGCAGCCGCGCGCTTCAAGCCGGGCGACCAGGTGCGCGCCAAGAACATCCATCCCAAGACCCACACGCGGCTGCCGCGCTACGTGCGCGGCCATGTCGGCGTTGTCGAGCGCGATCACGGGTGCCACGTCTTCCCCGACTCGGTGGTGGCGGGTCAGGGCGAGAACCCGCAATGGCTCTATACGGTGCGCTTCGAGAGCCGGGAATTATGGGGGCCGGACGCCGATCCGACGGTGAAGATCTCGATCGACGCCTTCGAGCCCTATCTCGACCCGACATGACCTTCGAAACCGCCGCGCGCTACGCAACGCAAGCCGTACCGGGCATCCCGCGCGACGCCGAGGGCCCGGTCTTCCGCGAGCCCTGGGAGGCGCAGGCCTTCGCGATGGCGCTCGCGTTGCATGAGCGCGGGCTGTTCACCTGGCCCGAATGGGCGGCGACGCTCGCCGACGAGATCAAGCGCGCCCAACAGGCGGGCGATCCCGACACCGGCGAGACCTACTATCACCACTGGCTCGCGGCGCTCGAACGGCTGGTCGTCCGCAGCGGAGTTGCCACGGCGGAGACGCTCGCCCGGTATCACGACGCCTGGGATCACGCCGCCGACCGCACGCCGCACGGCCAGCCGATCGAGCTTCGACCCGACGACTTCCGCTGACTTGATTTCCCGCGCCAGGGCGGCGCGCGCTCTTCGGGCGGCGGGGAGGGCCCTCGTCCGCTTCGATCCGCGCGCCGGTTGAATGCGGCTGCGTTCAATGCCACGATCCCCGCTCTCGTCGCGCCAGGGGCTCGCCATGCAGACGAAGAACTCGCTCGCCCGCCGGACCTTTCTCAAAGGGGCAGCCGCCTTCACCTCCGCGCTGGCCTTCGACGAAACCCATGCGCAGCAGGCCGTGCCCAATTCCGCCGGCAGCGAGCGGCCGAAGCTCGCGGCGCCGGCGAATGCCTGCGATTGCCACATGCATATCTATGATGCGGCCCGTTTCCCGCCGGTGCGCCCGGAATCGCGCATGCAGGCCAATGCCAGCGTGGCGGACTATCGGCTGCTGCAGCAGCGCAACGGCACCAGCCGGGTCGTGATCGTGACGCCGGCGGTCTATGCCACCGACAACCGCGTGACCCTCGATGCCATCGGCCAGCTCGGCGCCGATGCGCGCGGCGTCGCCGTCATCCATCCCACCATCACCGATGCCGAGCTCAAGCTCCTGGCGGATGGGGGCATCCGCGGCATCCGCTTCACCCAGTTCGATCCCGCGACCGCAACCACCACGATCGACATGATCGAGCCGCTGTCGCGGCGGGTGAACGAGCTCGGCTGGCACGTGCAGATTCACATGCGGGGCGACCAGATCGTCGAGGCCGAAAGCTTGTGGCGGCGGTTGCCGTCGCCGATCGTGTTCGACCACATTGGACGCCTGCCGCAGCCGGCCGGCACCGACTTCCCGGCCTTCGGCATCATTCGACGGCTGATCGACCAGGGTCGCACCTGGGTCAAGATTTCGGGGGCCTATCTCGACACCAAGGTCGGGCCGCCGGGTTACGCCGATGTGACCAAGGTCGCCCAGGCCTTCGTCAAGGCCGCGCCCGAGCGGATGGTGTGGGGCAGCGACTGGCCGCACCCGACCGAGAAGGAAAAGCCGAACGACGCCGTGCTGTTCGACCTCTTGTCCGAATGGGCGCCCGACGAGGCGACGCGCCGTCGCGTTCTCGTCACCAATCCCGAAACGCTGTACGGTTTCGCCAGATCGAGCTGAATCAAGCTGATCGCAGAAATAAGCCACACGTGTCCGGTCGCACGGCCGGCGGAGGATCAACGCATGCATATCGAACCCTGCGGAGCACGAGCGACGCGCCGGATGCCGGCCGACTCGTTCACCGGGACCGTGTTCCAGGACCCGATCATCGAGGCCCCGTCGCCCGCGCGTGTGCGATCGGCGCGGGTGAGCTTCGAGCCCGGCGCGCGGACGGCGTGGCACACGCATCCGCTCGGTCAGACCTTGTATGTCGTCGCCGGAACCGGACGGGTCCAGGCCTGGGGCGGCCCGCTGCGCGAAATCCACGCCGGCGACACCGTATGGATCCCCCCCGGCGAGAAGCACTGGCACGGCGCGGCGCCGACCACCACGATGGTTCATATCGCGATGCAGGAAGCGCTGGACGGCAACCATGTCGCCTGGCTGGAGCATGTGACCGACGCGCAATACGCGGCCGCCGTCGACCGCTGAGTGGCTCCTGCGGGGCCCGGTCATCGGCCGAAGGCAGGCCGGCGCGCTTGTCTCACATCCCCGCTGCGCCGCCGTCGGCCCGCGGGTCGTGCGCGCCTTCGAGCGTGCCGTCGGGATGCAGCACCACCGCGCCCGCGTGACCCATCGTGTCTGAATAAGCCTCCGGCAAAACCTCGATGTCGTGGCCGGCCGTCAGCATGCGATCGATCAGGCCGCCGTCGAAGCGCGCTTCCATCCGCAGATTGGTGTGGGGCGAGCCCCAGGTGCGGCCCAGCAGCCAGCGCGGGGCATCGATCGCCCGGTCGAGCGGCTGACCATAGAGGACGTGGCGGGTGAACAGGGCGGCTTGCGACTGCGGCTGGCCGTCGCCGCCCATGGTCCCATAGGCGATCACGCGGCCGTCCTTGAGTGCGGCGAGCGCGGGATTGAGGGTGTGGAACGGCAGCCGGCCGGGCGCGAGCGCGTTCAGGGCGCGGGGGTCGAGCGCGAAGCTCGAGCCGCGGTTTTGCATCAGGACGCCGGTCGCCGGCAGCACGCAACCGGAGCCGAATTCCCAATAGAGCGATTGGATGTAGGACACCGCGAGGCCGGTGTGGTCGGCCGCGCCCATCCAGATGGTGTCGCTTTCACCCGCGGGGGCGGGCCAGCGCGCCGCCTTGCGCGGGTCGATCTTCTGCGCCTCAGCGTCGAGAAAGGCGTGGTCGAGAAACCGCTCGGGCGGCGCGGGCAGCGCCGCCGGGTCGGTGACGATGCGATCGCGCACCCGGAACGCCCGTTTGGTGGCTTCCACCAGCCCATGGACGTGCTCGAAGCTCTCCGCCTGCGCGCCCCGCAGGCGCTCGAAGAGCGCGAGGATCATCAGCGAGGCGAGGCCCTGGGTGGGCGGCGGCGAATTGTAGAGGGTGCCTGCTGCGAGTGTGACGCTCAGCGGCTCGGCAAGGCTCGCGCGGTATTGCGCGATGTCGGCGCGGGTCACCGGGCTGCCGATCCGCTCGAGATCGGCAGCGAGCTCGTGGCCGACATCGCCGCGATAGAAGTCGTCGAGCCCCGCATGGGCGAGTTGCTCGAGCGTCGCGGCGAGCGCTGCCTGCTTGAGCGTCGTGCCAGCCTCCGGAGGCTTGCCGTCGACCAGGAAGGTCTGGGCGAAGCCCGGGGCGTCCTTGAGCTCGGCGAGCTTGTCGGCCGTGAGCCGGGCCTGGCTGCGCGTCACCCGGTAGCCGTCGCGGGCGTGGCGAATCGCGGCACCGAGCAGCAGGTCGAGCGGCTGCCGGCCGCCCTGGTGTCTGGCGAGCTCGAGCGCGAGCGCCCATCCACCGACGGCGCCCGGCACCGTGAGGGCCGCGAGCGGGCCGCGCGCCGGGATCGCGTCGTGGCCGGCATAGAGCTCGCGGCGGGCGCCTGCGCCGGCCCGGCCGGCCGCCATGAGGGCTCGCACCCGGCCGGAGCGCTCGCGCACCAGCCAGAAGCCGTCGCCGCCGATATGGTTCATGTGCGGATAGACCGCCGCGATGGTGGCCGCCATCGCCACCATGGCCTCGATCGCATTGCCGCCGTCGGCCATGACGGCGCGGCCCGCCTCGGCGGCGGCGCGGTGGGGAGCGGCGGCGACGCCGCGGCGATGTCCGGCGCTGTGGAGGTCCATGGTCACGGCGCCGTGGCGGCCTCCGTGAGCCCGCGCCGCTTCAGCAGCGCCTCCTCGCTCGGCAGCCGGCCGCGGAAGGCCGTGTAGGCGTCGTCGGGCGCGCGCGAGCCGCCGGCCGAATAGACATACCGGTAGAGCCGCTCG
>DATBBS010000127.1:0-1782 GCA_036270895.1 Xanthobacteraceae bacterium | reverse complement strand
GGTATTCCTGCCCGATGATGGCGTTCGAGTGGGCCCCGTCCCGTCCAAGAGGCGAAGGATTATGCCGCGCAGTTCCGCGCGTCTCGCGACCACACCCGCTGCCTAGCCTTCCGTATTGTGCCAACGACGATCGGTCTACCTTCCAATGGGCCGGCGAGCCGTCGTCGCCTCCATTTCTGAATTCCGCCTCTTGTAAACGGAGGTACCCTCCATATTTAGGTTCCCCGTGCCGCCCAGGCAAAAGATGCATCGCCCGGGGGGATCATAGCGAAACAGTTCTCATCGGAGCGCCGCATGAGCCTGTCGATCATTCTCGCCATCAACGGAACGCGACGGACAATCGAGCTCGATGACCCGAGGGTCACTCTTCTCGACCTGCTGCGCGAGCGCCTGGACCTGACCGGCACCAAGAAAGGCTGCGATCGCGGCCAGTGCGGTGCCTGCACGGTCCTGCTCGACGGACGCCGCATCAACTCCTGCATGGCGCTGGCGGCCAGCCTGGATGGCGCCGAGGTGCTGACCATCGAGGGATTGGCGCAAGGCGAAGCCCTTCACCCGGTGCAGGCGGCCTTCATCGCCCATGACGCGTTCCAATGCGGCTTTTGCACACCCGGCCAGATCATGAGCGCGGTGGGCCTGATCCAGGAAGGCAACGCCGGTGATGATCCCGAGCGGGTGCGCGAAGGCATGAGCGGCAATCTCTGCCGCTGCGGCGCCTATCGCGGCATCACCGAAGCGGTGTTGGAGGCACAGCAGAGCCTGGCCCAGGCCGGGCGGAAGGAGGCGGCATGAACCGCTTCGACTATGTTCGGCCGGCCACCGTGTCGGAAGCCGTCGCCGCTGCCGCGGTCCCGGGTAGCGCCTATCTGGCGGGCGGCACCAACCTCATCGACCTGATGAAGGGCGGCGTCGTCAGCCCCAAGCGGCTGGTCGATGTCAGCCGCCTGCCCGGGCTCGACCGGATCGAGCCGCTGCCGGATGGCGGGGTGCGCATCGGCGCACGCGTGCGCAACGCCGACCTCGCCCATGACCCGACCGTCAGCAAGCGTTTCCCGGCGGTCGCCGAAGCACTGCTCGCGGGCGCCTCCGCCCAATTGCGCAATGCCGCGACTGTCGGCGGCAACCTGCTGCAACGCACACGCTGCGCCTATTTCTACGATCCGGCGAGCGCCTGCAACAAGAGGCAGCCCGGCGCGGGCTGCGACGCGCGCAGCGGCGAGAACCGCCTGCACGCGGTGCTGGGCTGGAGCGAATCCTGCATTGCCACGCACCCATCCGATTTCTGCGTGCCGCTCGCGGCGCTGGACGCCGTGGTCGAAATCGAGGGGGAAGCGGGCCAGCGCGAGGTGCCACTCGAAGACTTCCACCTGCTGCCCGGCGCCACGCCGGAGCGCGAGAGCGTACTGGCGCCCGGCGAACTGGTCGTGGCTGTTCGCTTGCCAGGCGCAGCAACACAGTTCGCAGGGCATGCCCGCTACCTCAAGCTCCGCGAGCGCACCTCCTACGCCTTTGCGGTGGTCTCCGCCGCAGCCTGCCTGCACATTGAGGACGGCGTCATTGCCGAGGCGCGGCTGGCGCTCGGCGGCGTGGCGGCCAAGCCATGGCGCGCCCGACCGGCGGAGGCGACACTGGTCGGGCTTCGCCCGAATTCGGAGTGCTTTCGTCGCGCTGCGGAGGCGGCGCTGGCGGAAGCGCGTCCTTCCGGCGACAACGCCTTCAAGGTCGAGCTCGCTCGGCGGATCGTGGTGCGCGCACTGACACTCGCTGCGGCCGGAACACCCG
>DATBBS010000126.1:0-2918 GCA_036270895.1 Xanthobacteraceae bacterium | reverse complement strand
AGCTCCTCTTCGAGCGCCTTGTCGTCGTGCGGCGTCGCGCCGCGCGGCCGCGTGCCGGCGATCGGCCGGATCGTCACCGTGTCGCCGCGCGCCCGCACCAGGATTTCCGGGCTCGACCCGACGACCGAGAATTTCTCGTAGTCGAGGTAGAACAGGAAGGGCGCCGGGTTGATGCGCCGGATGGCGCGGTAGAGCGCGAAGGCGGGCAGCCCGAAGGGCGCCTCGAAGCGCTGCGAGAGCACGACCTGGAAGATGTCGCCGGCCGCGATGTAGTCCTTGGCGGCGAGCACCATGCGCTGGAACTCGGCCGGCGTCGTGTTCGACTGCGGCTCGACCACCAGCGGGCCGTCGGAGCCCGCCTGCTCCTTGTCCAGCACGCGGTCGAGGTCGTCGATCACCGTCCCGATGCGCTCGGTGGCGCGCGCGAGCGCGGCCTTGGCGGAAACCGCCTGGTCGGGGCGGACCGGCGTCACCACCGTGATGATGTCCTTCACGGCGTCGAAGATCACCACGACGGTGGGCCGCACCAGGATCGCGTCGGGCAACCCGATCGGATCGGGATTGGGCGGACCGATCTCCTCGATCAGCCGCACCGTGTCGTAGCCGAGATAGCCGAAGATGCCGGCCGCCATCGGCGGAAGCCCGTCCGGAATGTCGATGCGGCTCTCGGCGATGAAGGCCCGCAGCGCCGCCAGCGGCCGCGCCTCGCAGGGCGCGAAGGCGTCCCGCTGCTGGCGCGCCGTGCGGTTGATCTCGGCATCGGCGCCGTTCGTCCGCCAGACCACGTCCGGATCGAGCCCGATGACCGAATAGCGCCCGCGCGTCGCGCCGCCTTCGACCGATTCCAGCAGGAAGCTGAGCGGCCGGCGGGTCGCGAGCTTGAGGAAGGCCGAGACCGGCGTCTCCAGGTCGGCCACCAGCGTGGTCCACACCACCTGCGGGTGCCCGTCCGCATAGCTTTGTGCGAAGGCGGCGACCGCCGGCTCGATCTGCATTCGCGGCCTAGTTCGCCGGGCTTGCGCCGAGCGCCTGGCTGAGCGCGCCCTGGTTGACCGAGACCCCGAGGTCGGTCTCGACCCGGGAGACGTATTGCGCATAGAGATCGTTGGCCATGCCGTCGCGCAGTGCGTCGCTGATCCGCTTGGCGTCGGGCGAGGCAGGATCGAATTGCGGCTCCGTCACGCTGGTCACCACGAAGACGATACGCTCGGCGGGATCCTTGCCGTCGGCGGTTCCCGCCTCGCCCTGCCGGGTGCGGAACACGGCCGCCAGCGCATTGGGGGCCAGGGTGCCGGAATTGTCGCCGCGCTTGAGCCAATGGGCGTTCTCGACCTTGAGCTTGTCCGCCGCCGCGAGGTCCGCGAGCTTGCCGCCGCCCTTGAGCTTGTCGACCATCTGGCCGGCCTTGAGGTTCAGGCGCGCCACGACCTCGTCGTCGCGCCAGCGCGCCTCCACCTGGGCCTTGACCTCGTCGAGCGTGCGCTCGCGCGAGGGCGTGACACCGACGAGGTCGTACCAGACGTAGCCGCCCTCCGGGGTCTGCAGCGCGTCATTCTCGAGCCCGACCTCGGCCGCGAAGATTCCGTTGAGCAGGTCGACGCCCTTGGGCAGGTCGACCGGCTGCCCGTCGGGGCCGCGACCCGAGCGGTCGATCGCCTCGATGGTGCGGGCCGGCACGTTGAGCTTCTTGGCGACCTCGTCGAGCCGCGCGCCGCCGCCGATCTCCTCGTCGATCTTGTCGCGCAGCTTGCGCGTCTCCGTCCTGGCGCGGTCCAAAGCGAGACCCTTCTTGATCTCGGGCTCGACCTCGGCGAAGGACTTGGTGGTGCCGGGCTCGACCTTGACGACGCGCACGATCGAGCTCCCGAAGGCGCCGTCGATGGCGCCGCTCACCTTGCCGGGTTCCAGCGCAAAGGCGGCGTCGGCCACCTTGCGGTCGGCGAGCGCGGTTTTCGGAATCAGCCCGAGATCGAGGTCGCTCTCGCTGAGCTTGCGCTCCTTGGCGAGGTCGTCGAAGGACAGGCCGGCCGCCAGCCGGTCGGCCGCCTTGTGGGCCTCGTCCTTGTCGTTGAACAGCATCTGCTGGATCTGGCGCTTCTCGGGCGTCGAGAAGCGGTCCATGTTCTTGTCGTAGAAGCTTTTGACGTCGGCCGCCGCGATCTCGATGGTGCGCGCGACCTCGTCGGGCGTGACCGCCAGGATGGTCGCCTTGCGGAATTCGGGCGCGCGAAACAGCACCTTGCGCTCGTCGAAATACTTGGCCAGCACGTCGGGCGCGGGCGGCGGGATGTCGCCCGCCTGGGCGCGGCCGAGCACCACATAATCGATATCGCGCTGCTCGTTCTCATAGCGGTTGACCGCCTCGGCCGCGGTCTTGGGCGTCTTGATGTCGCCGCTCACCGTGGTGGTGATCTGCCGGCGCAGGGTCTCGCGGCGCTGCTCGGCGACGTAGCTCTGCTCGCTGTAGCCGATCTGCCGCAGAATGGCGGTGAACCGCGCCGGGTCGAATTGTCCGGACGGCCCGCGGAAGCTCGGATCCTCGGTGATGCGCTGCACCACCTCGGCGTCCGAGATGCCGAGCCGCAGCTTGCGGGCGCGCTGGTCGAGGGCGGTGTCCTGCATCCACTGGCTCAGCACCTGCTGGTCGACCCCGAAGGCGCGGGCCTGCTCGGGCGTGATCGGCCGGCGCAACTGGCGCCCGAGCGCCTGCACGCGGTCGGTGAACAGGTTGCGGAACTGCTCGATGGAGATCTCGACGCCCCCGACCGAGGCGACGTGGCCGCGGCCAAAGCCGCGGAAAATGTCGCCGATGCCCCAGATCGCGAAGCTGATCACCAAAAACCCGACGACGCCGGCCATGATGGTCTTGCCGAGCCAACCGGAAGAGGCGGTACGTAAACCTCGAAGCATGGGCCGAT
>DATBBS010000125.1:0-1761 GCA_036270895.1 Xanthobacteraceae bacterium | reverse complement strand
GGCGGCGCAGGCCGCCAAGCTCTTGCATGTCTCCAACCTGTTCCGCATTCCGGAAAGCGAGCGGCTGGCGGAGCGGCTGTGCGCGCAAAGCTTCGCCGATTACGCGTTCTTCGCGAATTCGGGCGCCGAGGCGATGGAGTGCGCGATCAAGACCGCGCGCAAATTCCATGCGGTCAACGGCGCCCCCGAGCGCGTGCGCATCGTCACCTTCGAGGGCGCGTTTCACGGCCGCACGCTCGCGACGCTCGCGGCCGGCGGCCAGAAGAAATATCTCGAGGGTTTTGGCCCGGTGGTCGAAGGCTTCGACCAGGTGCCGTTCGGCGACCTCGCGGCGGTCAAGCGCGCGATCGGTCCGGCCACCGCCGCGATCCTGATCGAGCCCATCCAGGGCGAGGGCGGCGTGCGCGTGGCGTCGAACCAGTTTCTGCGCGCGTTGCGCGAGCTCGCCGACGCGAACGGAGCGCTGCTCATCTTCGACGAGGTGCAGACCGGCATGGGGCGCACGGGCGACCTCTTCGCCTATCAGCACACCGGGGTGACCCCCGACATCATGGCGCTCGCCAAGGCGCTCGGCGGCGGCTTTCCGGTCGGCGCATGCCTGACCACCGCGGAAGCCGGCAAGGGCATGACGGCGGGCACGCACGGCTCGACCTTCGGCGGCAATCCGCTCGCCATGGCGGCCGGCAACGCCGTGCTCGACGTGATGCTGGCGCCCGGCTTCTTCGAGCGCCTGCGCGCAACGGCGCTGCTGCTCAAGCAGCGGCTGGCGGAAATGAAGGACCGGCACCCCGGCGTGATCGCCGAAGTGCGGGGCGAAGGATTGCTCATCGGGTTGCGCTCGGTCGTTCCCAACGGCCAGCTGGTCGACGCCTTGCGGACCGAGAAGCTGCTGACCGTCGCGGCCGGCGACAACGTGGTGCGGCTGCTGCCGCCGCTCATCGTCGAGGAGGCCGATATCCTCGAAGCGATCAACCGGATCGACCGGGCCGCGAGCGCCATCGAACGCGCGGCCAGCCGGCCGGTCGCACAGGAGACGACACGGTGAGCGGTCCTTCGATCCGCCACTTCCTCGATCTGACCGACATTCCGCCGCGCGAGCTGCGCGGAATGATCGAGACGAGCCGCGCCATGAAGAAGCGCGGCCGCGGCGCGCGCGCCAAATCTTCCGCCGGCAAGCCGCTCGCCGGCCGCATGCTGGCGATGATCTTCGACAAGCCGTCGACGCGCACGCGGGTCTCCTTCGACGTCGCGATGCGCCAGCTCGGCGGCGACGCCATCCTGCTGACCGGACAGGAGATGCAGCTCGGCCGGGGCGAAACCATCGCCGATACGGCCAAGGTGCTCTCGCGTTATGTCGACGCCATCATGATCCGCACCCTCGATCACAGGACGCTGACCGAGCTTGCGCGACACGCCAGCGTGCCGGTGATCAACGGGCTGACCCACCGCTCGCACCCCTGCCAGGTGATGGCCGACGTCCTGACCTTCGAGGAGCATCGCGGGCCCATCAAGGGCAAGACCGTGGCCTGGACGGGCGACGCCAACAACGTGCTGACCTCGTGGATGCACGCGGCACAGCGCTTCGATTTCGCGCTGCGGGTCGCGACGCCGCCCGAGCTTGCGCCGAAGAAATGGCTGCTCGACTGGGTCAGGTCGTCGGCCGCCGACATCCGGGTGGGCCGCGATCCCGAGGTCGCCGTCAAGGGCGCGCATTGCGTCGTGACCGACACCTGGGTCTCGATGGGCGACAAGGAGGGCGCG
>DATBBS010000124.1:0-2296 GCA_036270895.1 Xanthobacteraceae bacterium | reverse complement strand
ATGCAGATGGTCGCGGCCTCCAAGCTGCGCCGCGCGCAGGCGGCCGCCGAGGTCGCGCGTCCCTATGCGGAGCGCATGGACAAGATGCTGCGCAACATCGCGGCCGCCGTCGCGGGCAGCGACTCGGCGCCCCGCCTGCTCGCCGGCACCGGCGCGTCCAATGTCCATCTCCTGGTGGTGTGCACCGCCGAGCGCGGGCTGTGCGGCCCGTTCAATTCGTCGATCGTCCGGCTCGCGCGCGAGCACATCAACCGGCTGGTCGGCGAGGGCAAGCGGGTCAAGATCCTGTGCGTCGGCCGCAAGGGCTACGATCAGCTCAAGCGCGTCTACGAGAAGCAGATCATCGAGACGGTCGAGTTGCGCTCGGTGCGCACGCTCGGCTTCACCAACGCCGAGGCGATCGCGACCAGGATCATCGCGCTGTTCGATGCCGGCGAATTCGACGTCTGCAGCCTGTTCTTCTCCCGTTTCAGGTCGGTGATCGCGCAGATCCCGACCGCGCAGCAGATCATCCCCGCCGTCGTCCCGGAGCAGACCGAGAGCGGCCCGCGCGCGGCTTACGAATACGAGCCGGAGGAGGAAGACATCCTGGCCGAGCTCCTGCCGCGCTATGTCGCCACGCAGGTATTCCGTGCGCTGCTGGAAAACGCCGCCTCCGAACAGGGCGCCCGCATGAGCGCGATGGACAACGCCACGCGCAACGCCGGCGAGATGATCCGCAAGCAGACCCTGACCTACAACCGCACCCGCCAGGCGATGATCACCAAGGAGCTGATCGAGATCATCTCCGGCGCCGAGGCGCTCTAGCGCAGGATCCCGAAAAGTCGAGAGACGCTTCGGGATCATGCCGAATGACAAGAAGACAGAGTTTCGTGAAGAGGACATCATGGCAACCCAAACCGGACGCATCACCCAGGTCATCGGCGCCGTCGTCGACGTGCAGTTCGAGGGCGATCTGCCCGCGATCCTGAACGCGCTCGAGACCACGAACGGCGACAAGCGCCTCGTGCTCGAGGTCGCGCAGCATCTCGGCGAATCGACCGTGCGCACCATCTCGATGGACACGACCGAGGGGCTGGTGCGCGGCCAGGAGGTCACCGACACCGGCGAGCCGATCTCGGTGCCGGTCGGCGAGGAGACGCTCGGGCGCATCATCAACGTGGTCGGCGATCCGGTCGACGAAGCGGGCCCGGTCAAGACCAAGCAGCGGCGCGCCATCCATCAGCCGGCGCCGCCCTATACCGAGCAATCGACCGAGGCCGAGATTCTGGTCACCGGCATCAAGGTCGTCGACCTGCTGGCGCCCTACGCCAAGGGCGGCAAGATCGGCCTGTTCGGCGGCGCGGGCGTGGGCAAGACCGTGCTGATCATGGAGCTGATCAACAACGTCGCGAAGGCGCATGGCGGCTATTCGGTCTTCGCCGGCGTGGGCGAGCGCACGCGCGAAGGCAACGATCTCTATCACGAGATGATCGAATCGAACGTCAACAAGGACCCCAAGAAGAACAACGGCTCCACCGCCGGCTCGAAATGCTCGCTGGTCTACGGCCAGATGAACGAGCCGCCGGGCGCGCGCGCCCGGGTCGGCCTGAGCGGCCTCACGGTCGCCGAGCATTTCCGCGACCAGGGCCAGGACGTGCTGTTCTTCGTCGACAACATCTTCCGCTTCACGCAGGCCGGCTCGGAAGTCTCCGCGCTGCTCGGCCGCATCCCCTCGGCGGTGGGTTATCAGCCGACGCTGGCGACCGACATGGGCGCGCTGCAGGAGCGCATCACCACCACCACCAAGGGCTCGGTGACATCGGTGCAGGCGATCTACGTGCCGGCCGACGACCTGACCGACCCGGCGCCGGCGACCTCCTTCGCCCATCTCGACGCCACCACGGTGCTCTCCCGCGACATCGCCGCCAAGGGCATCTACCCGGCGGTCGACCCGCTCGACTCCACGTCGCGCATGCTCAGCCCGCTGGTCGTGGGCGAGGAGCACTACCTGGTGGCGCGCCAGGTCCAGCAGGTGCTGCAACGCTACAAGGCGCTGCAGGACATCATCGCGATCTTAGGGATGGACGAGCTGTCGGAAGACGACAAGATCGCGGTCGCGCGCGCCCGCAAGATCGAGCGCTTCCTGTCGCAGCCCTTCCATGTCGCCGAGGTGTTCACCGGCTCGCCCGGCAAGCTCGTCGACCTGAAGGACACGATCCGCGGCTTCAAGGACCTGGTCGAAGGCAAATACGACCATCTGCCGGAAGCCGCCTTCTACATGGTGGGCGCCATCGAGGAGGCGGTCGAGAAGGGC
>DATBBS010000123.1:0-13328 GCA_036270895.1 Xanthobacteraceae bacterium | reverse complement strand
ATAGACCCGCCAGGGCTGCAGGTTGCCGCCCGAGGCGGCGCGCGCCGCCTTGGCGATCAGGTCGCGGATGATCTTCTGGTCGACCGGCTTGTCGAGAAACCACCGGCAGCTGATGCGCGACTCGACCGCTTCGAAAACGTCCATGGGGTGATCTTTCCTTCGCAAAAATTTTGGTCGTTGCCGCGGACTCAGCGCGTTCCCTCCCCCTCAAGGGGGGAGGGAACGCAAGAGCGGAGGCACTTCGCTAATCCGGTTGTCGATTTGGCTCATCCTCCGGCCCGCCCAGGAGGGCGCTCGGCCGCTCCTCCGGCAGGGCAACCGGCCGGCCGCCCGGCAGGAAGCCGTCGGGCCCGTGCACCGCGTAGATATGCGGCGCCGTGCGGTTTACATGCAGCTGGAAAATGTCCGGCCGGTTGTAATGGCCCGCAAAGTCGTGGCGCAGCTTCATGAGGATGCCGAGCTCGAGATTGCAGTCGGCGTAGATGATCCCTTCCTCGCCTCCCATCGGGCCGGCGAGAATGCGGCTGTTGGGACCCACGATCACGCTGCCGCCGCAGCAGTCCGGGTTGCGCAGGAATTCTTCCGCCTCGGGGGACGGCTCCAGCAGCTCGATCATGCGCTCGTCGACCGTGCCGCAGGCCGACACCACGAAGGCCTTGCTCATCTGGGCAAAGGCCTGGCTGTCGATCGCGACCCGGTTCTTCAAGGGGTCGCCGCTCACCGGAAAATGGTTCGGCCAGCTCATGACGTGGATGCGCGAGCCTTCGGCGGTGAGCGCAAAGACGGCGAGCGGATTGGAGTTTTCCCCGCAGATCAGCCCGCTCATCGGGCCGAACTCGCTCGGGAAGGCGCCGAAGGTATCGCCATGGCCGCCGGTATGAACCAGCCGCTCGCCCACGGTGGGCATGATCTTCTGGTGTTTGCGGATCAGCGCGCCGTCGGGCCCGATATAGAGCTGGGTGTTGAACATGGTCCCGATGGTGTTCGGCATCTTCTCGCAGACGCCGATCACCACATAGGCGTTGGCGGCCCGCGCGGCATCGCCC
Source organism: Xanthobacteraceae bacterium (assembly GCA_036270895.1). Lineage (GTDB taxonomy): Bacteria > Pseudomonadota > Alphaproteobacteria > Rhizobiales > Xanthobacteraceae > JAVDCA01. The sequence goes on along the minus strand of DATBBS010000123.1, from coordinate 12,282 downwards.
AGGGCGTCGACCTGGGGCCCCGGAATCTCGATCGAATTCTTGAACAATTCGACCGAAAGCCGGTTCGCGACGGCGCTGGTCGCAGCATGGTGATGAAACCACACCGGATGCGCCGGGATGAAGCCTTCCGGAAACGCGATCACGCGCGCGCCGCCCCGGCCGGCCTCGGCGATCAGGCGGCAGGCCTTCTCGGTAGAGCCTTCGCGGTCGAGGAACACGGACGCCGCCTGCACGGCCGCGACACGGACGATCGGATACACGTCACCCATTCATGTCCTCATGACTCATTTCGCGTCTCTGGATGGCGCAAGGCCTCACTCCTGGAGGACTTCCTCGCGCTTGGCGCGCAGTGTGGGCGCGGCGATCGCCGCCAGCAGGATGACGGCCGCGATCAGGAAGCCGGCCGAGATCGGGCGCGAAAAGAACACGCTGGCGTCGCCTTGCGCGATCATCATGGCTCGCCGCAGGTTCTCCTCCATCAGCGGCCCGAGCACGAAGCCGAGAATGAGAGGCGCGGGCTCGCAGTCGAGCTTGATCAGGAGATAGCCGACGGCGGTGAGCGCCGCGAGCTCGTAGACGTCGAAGATCTTGGTGTCGACCGTGTAGACCCCGATGCAGCAGAACACGAAGATCGACGGGAACAGCAGCCGGTAGGGCACTTTCAGGAGCCGCACCCACAACCCGACCAGCGGCAGGTTGAGCACCAGCAGCATGAGGTTGCCGAGCCACATGCTGGCGATCAGGCCCCAGAACAGCTCGGGCCGGTCGGTCATCACCTGCGGACCGGGCGCGATGCCCTGGATCATCATGGCGCCGATCATCAGCGCCATGGTGGGATTGGACGGAATGCCGAGCGTGAGCATCGGAATGAAGGAGGTCTGCGCCCCCGCATTGTTGGCGCTCTCGGGCGCCGCGACGCCGCGGATGTCGCCTTCGCCGAAGCGGCGCGGGTGCCTGGCGACCTTCTTCTCGAACATATAGGCCGCGAAGGAGGCGAGCAGGGCGCCGCCGCCCGGCAGGATGCCCAGGATCGAGCCGAGCGCGGTGCCGCGCACGATCGACCAGAAGCTGGTCTTGAGATCGTCGAGCGTCGGCAGCACGCTGCCGATGTGCGAGGTGTAGACGCCGCTTTGCTCGGGCTGCTCCAGGTTCATCACCACGTCGGCCATGCCGAAAAACGCCATCGCGATGGCGACGAAGCCGAGGCCGTCGGCGAGTTCGGGCTGGCCGAAGGCGAAGCGGATGGCGCCGGAATTGACGTCGGTCCCGATCATGCCGAGCAGGAGCCCGAGGCACACCATGGCGAGCGCCTTGATGAGCGAGCCGCGCGCCAGCACGATCGCGGCCACCAGGCCGAACACCATGAGGGAGAAATATTCGGCCGGAGAGAATTTCAGCGCCAGCTCGGCGAGGGGCGGCGCGAACAGCGCGATCACCACGGTCGCGATGCAGCCGGCCGCGAAGGAACCGATCGCCGCGATGCCGAGCGCCGGTCCGGCGCGGCCCTGACGCGCCATCTGGTGGCCGTCGAGCGTGGTGACGACGGAGGATGATTCGCCCGGGATGTTGACCAGGATGGCGGTGGTGGAGCCGCCATATTGGGCGCCGTAATAGATGCCGGCGAGCATGATCAACGCGGGCGTGGGACCGAGGCCGAAGGTGAAGGGCAGCAGCATCGCGACGGTCGCGACCGGCCCGATGCCCGGCAGCACGCCCACCAGCGTGCCGAGGAAGCAGCCAATGAAGCAGTAGATGAGATTCTGCCAGCCGAGCGCGACGCTTAAACCCAGGCCGAGATTTGAGAGGAGCTCCATGTCACGTCCACCAATCGGGCCAGACCTGCAACGGCAGGCCGAGAACCCACACGAACATGGCGACCGAGAAGAAAATCAGCGCGGCCGCGAGCGCGATGCTTTCCACGAGCCGGCTCGAGCGGTCCGCATAGGCGCCCACGATGACGAGCGCCGCGATCGCGGCCGCGAGGCCGAGCCAGGAGAGCGCGATACCGAACAGCACGACGGCCACGACCGTGATGGCGAGCGGCGGCAGCCGCATGCGCTCCAGCGGCGGGCCGTCGAGCACGAATGAGCGCCCGAGTAAGATCGCGCCGAGCCCGGCCTGCACGACGCCGATCATGATGGGAAAGAATCCCGGCCCCATCTTTTCCGCCGTGCCGAGGCGATAGCGCGCCGCCAGCGCCATGAAGGCGACCGCGATGGCAATGAAGACGAGCCCCGACCAGAAATCCTTGGGCGAGCGGATGCGCATGGTTACGGGACCGGGTTATGCGTCGTCATTTACCGTCGTGCTTCATGGCGGGCGGCTATGCGGCCGCGCGTGCCCGGGCGCTCGTTGGCTCAGTCGACCTGGATGTTGGCCTTTTCGACGATCTTCTTGAATTCGGCGGCGTCGGTCTTGACGCGGGCATCGAGCTGGGCCGGGGTGCTCGATAGCGTGACCGTGCCGCCGCCGGCGAAGCGCTCGTTGATGTCGGGCAGTGCGAGAATCCTCACCACCTCGTCGTGGATCTTGTCGAGGATCGGCTGCGGGGTGCCCTTGGGCGCATACAGCGCGGTCCAGTTCGAGATATCGACCGCCGGCACGCCGCTCTCCTGCAGGGTCGGCCATTCCGGGTTGAAGCTCGTCCGCTTGGCGGTGGTGACCGCGAGCACGCGAATGCGCCCGCTCTTGAGATGCGGGAACACCGAAGAGATCGCCAGCACGCCAAGCGGAATGTCGCCGGCGGCGAGCGCGGTGGCGGCCGGCGCGCCGCCCTTGTAGGGGATATGCTGGAACTTGGTGCCGGTGCCCAGTCCCATCCATTCGAAGGCGAGTTGGTTGATGCTTCCGTTGCCCGGGGTCGCGATGGCGATTTTTCCCGGACGCGCCTTGGCGTCCTTGAGGACGTCGGCGATGGTCTTGTAGGGCGCCTCGCCATGGGCGGCGAGCACGGTCGGGGTGTAGCTCAGCATGGTGATAGGGACCAGATCGCGGTCCACGTCATAGGGCATGTCCTTGAACAGCGCCGGATTGATCGTGACGTCGCCGGCGGTGGCCACGAGCAGCGTGTAGCCGTCAGGGGCCGCCCGGGTGACCGCGGTGACGCCGATGAAGCCGTTGCCGCCAGGCCGGTTCTCGACGACGACCTGCTGGCCCCAGGCCTCGGTCAGTTTCTGGCCGATCAGACGGGCCGCGATGTCGGCGATGCCGCCCGGCGCATAGGGGGCCACCAGATGGATCGGTTTGGTCGGATAGCCCTGCGCCCGTGAGGGCGCGATGCCTGCTCCGGCCACCAATGCGGCGAGCAGAAGTGCCCAATTGCGGTTCATGCGACGCTTACCTCCGTCTTTTCAGGGCGCCACACTAACCGCGTCGCGCCGGGGAGGGAATACGGGTTCGGTGTGCTGCTTTTGCTCATTTGGACGAGATTCCCGCAATTCGGGGCCGGCCCTTGGTTTGCCGCCTTGCACCGATCGCCGACTCCGGCCTCAATGAGTTTCCGCCGGTCGCGCGGCCTGCCGGTCGCGCAAATCGAGGGGGATCGCCATCGCGGCATTTCGTGTCGGGATCGTTCAGTGCAGGGGAACCCCCTACGAGGTCGGCCGCGCGCAAGCTCACCTATTTGCCGCGACGCCGAAAGGGCGCGCGTTCATCCACCGCAAGAAAATCCGGTTTCCCTGGTGGTTCGATATCCGCGCCGAGCAACGGGCCTTCGCCGCATTCTCGCCCGCCCTGTGGGAAGAAATCAGCGGGCTTGCCGACGGGCTCGGCATACCGATGGCGCGGGCTGCTCTCTGCTTCGGCAACAACGGCCTTCGGCCTCCGACGGGCGGTTGCTCGGCCGTCATCAGTCCCGGCGTTTACGGTCGCAACTACGACTACAAGCCGCGACACTACGGGGCACGGTTCGTGCTTCTGCAGGCCAGCGGAAGCCATGCCAGCGTCGGGGCAAGCGAGCTGCTCACGGGGCGGCTCGACGGCATGAACGAGCATGGACTTGTGATCGGCCTCCACCTCGTGAGGCCGAGCCCGCGCTATCCGGGATTTTCCTGCGTGTTGATCGTTCGAATGGTGCTCGATCAATGCGCGACGACCGAAGAAGCCGTCGTGATGCTCCGCCGGCTTCCTCACGCCATGCCCTACAATTACTCGCTGCTGGACGCCGAGGGCGCCGCCGCCGTGGTGGAAGCCGTCCCGGGCTGCGTCGCGGTGCGAACCGGGGTTTGGCTCGCCTGCACCAATCATTTCCAGTCGCCGTTGCTCCGGCCGTTGAGTCGTCGTGCGGCTCGCTCGCAAGACCGATTGCCGCCCCTCGAGGCGTGGGCCGCACGCGGCCTGAATGCCGACGCCATGTTCCTGGCATTGAATCGTTCGACGTCGCCGGCATTTCACCATGGATACCGCCGGGGCGCCGGCACGCTTCACACGATCGTCGCAGAGCCAACCAAAAAGCGTTTGCTGATCGGAATCGGTGGCGACGCCGCCGCTCTCGACGAAGACATGGTCGACCTAAACTTCGCCCAGTGGGTGCATGGCGAGGACTTGCCGATCGCGCATCTTCAAGGCCAGCTCGGCGGAACGTCCCATCCTTTTGAATGGCCGGTCCCGCGGCGGCGAAGCTGAGCCGCACTCCTGCGCTGGCCGTCGATGAAGTGTTTCCACCGGCTCAGCGCCGGCGGTGGACACCGAACAGCACGGTCAGGATTGCGAGCGCGCAGCTTGCCGCGATCACCAGGAACACGGCTTGCGGATGCCCGCGGTCCATCAACTGGCCGAAGACGATGGGCGCTATCGCCCACGCCACGTTCGGGCCGGTCGACACGAAGCCGAACACCTTGCCGAACGAGCCTGGGGGCGTGACCGCGCGCACGATCAGGTCGCGCGACGGCATCTGGAAGCCCATCATGAAGCCGGCGAGGCCGAGCACCAAGGTGAGCGCGACGCCGCCGAGATCCATGAGCCCGATGGTGACGGCGCATGCCGCCACGGCGGTCATGCCGGCGATGACCGGGAAGGCGTGGTGCGTCACGCGGCCGGCGAAAAATCCACCCGCCAGCACGCCGAGCGCGGTCAGCATCAGGTAGGCGGTCAGCGCCGTGCTGGCGACGCCGAACGGCGTGCCGAACAGCGCATCCAGGCCGACCACCGTGAAGTTCTGCATTCCGGCGCTGCCGAAGGACATCAGCGCGAAATAGGCGAGGTTGAGCAGGATCACCGGCGACAGCAGCAGCGGCCATCCGACGGCGGCGTCGCCGACGGCTTCGCGATTGGGCTTGGCGGGCGTGGCCGGTGCGTCGCGCTGCAGCGCCACCACACCGGCGACCGCGAGGCCGAGAGCTGCGGCGGCCAGGAAGGCACCGCGCCACCCGATCATGCCCTGGAGCAACACGAGGGTGGTGGGCGCCACCGCCGAGCCGAGCATGCCCGCGAAAGTATGGATCGAGAAGGCGTGCGCCGCCCGTTCGGGCCTGACCTGCTGCGACAGGATTGTGTAGTCGGCCGGGTGATAGACCGTGTTGCCCACCCCGGCGAGCGCGAACATAGCGACCAGCACCGGAAACGAATCGACCATCCCGACCACCGCGAAGGCCATGGCGCCGATCGTCAGGCCGGCGACCAGGACGTTGCGGGCGCCGATCCGGTCGACCAGGAATCCGGCCGGCGTCTGCAGGGCGCCCGAAACAAGGTTATAGGCGGCGAGTGCGATCCCGAGCTGCGTATAGGTGACGCCATAGTCGGCGCGCACGAACGCGAACAGCGGAGCGAGGATGAGCGTGAAGTAATGACTGACGAAATGCGCCGCGCTGACCGTCGCGATCACGCGCGTCTCTCTGAACCGCGTGTCGCTGAACCGCGTCGCGCTGACGGGCTCTGCGCGTCCCACGGGGGCGGCGTGCGGCGTGTCGGTCATGGGTGGAATGATTTTCCCGGTTTCGCGGGCCGCAACATGGCACGAACGGACCCGCCCAGGTAGCCGATAAACGCATGGCGCCGGTCCGCCGAATCACACGCTCGGAACGATCGTCCTGAGGGCCGGAAACAACATGCCGAGCAGCGTCTGCGGCCACGGAATGTTCAAGAGTTGGTCGAACACCACATAGATGAAGACCGTGAGCCCGATCGCCTGTGGGAGCACCAGCCGCCACGGCTCACGGCCTTCCAGCCGCATATAGCCGACGACGAAAATCGGCACGGTCGGAATCAACCCGATGACCGCCATCGAAGCCATGAAACCGATGAGCCAGCCGAAGAAGATGCCGGCGCGCCGCAGGATCACCCAGGTGTCGAGGTGCTTGGTATCGGACTCGAGATCCATATGGATGGTCTGCTGGATCTCCGCCTTGGTGCCGTCGGCAAGGCTATGCTCGGCTTCGGCCGGCCGGAACATCTCGTTGAGCAGGCCGATGATTGCGAAGGCAAGCGCAAGCGAGCCCACGATCACCGGCACGATCTTGGCATTGGTGGGCCAGTCCAGCGCCGCGAACACCATCCAGCCGATCACCGCGATCATGAACAGGTGAAAGAGGTTGTGGGCGCGGAAATGCGGCCGGCCGAATCCGGTGACCAGGCGTGTGAACCCGCCATGCGACTTCACGTCCTCGATGAGCGGCCGCAGCAACCCGTAGGTCGCGAGCGCCAGCAACCCGACCACGATCGGACGGGCGAGCCAGTCATAGCCATAGCGCTCGACCGAGATGAACAGGTAGCGCTCGACCGTGTCGCCGAGCACGAGGCCGAGGATCAGCGGCGGGCGCGGCCATCGCATCTGCTTCATGGTCCAGCCGAGAACCCCGAAGGCCAGCAGCGAAAAAAGATCGCCCCAGCTGCGCGAGCCCTCGAACGCCCCGATATAGATGATGCCGAGCACGCAGGGGAGGATCAGCGTGTAGCGCAGCGTGGCGAGCCGCGCGAACTGGCCGCTGAACAGGTAGCACAGGCCGGCGCCGAGGATATTGGCGAGCGCGATGCTCCACACCATCGCATATGTGATGTCGAGATGCTTCGAGAGCATGTCGGGTCCCGGCACCAGGCCGTGGATCAGGAAGGCGCCGAGCAGGATCGCCATGCCGGCGCTGCCCGGAACCCCGAACGCCACGGTCGGCACCAGCGCGCCGCCTTCGCGCGCATTGTTGGCGCTTTCCGCCGCGATCACGCCGCGCACGTCGCCCTTGCCGAAGGATTGCGCGGCGCCCTTTTCGGTGCGCACCGCGTGCCCATAGGCGAGCCAGTCGATCACGGCGCCGCCGATGCCCGGCACCGCCCCGAAAGCCGCGCCGATCCAGCTGCAGCGCAGCACCAGCCACCAATGGGTGAAACAATCCTTGGCGCCCTGCCACATGCCGGCGGTCGCGTTGTAGCGCATGTCGCTCGCGATCGACGAACGGGCGACCGCGAGATCGCAAAGCTCGGGCAGCGCGAACAGGCCGAGCACCACCGGCACGAGCGGCACGCCGTCCCAGAGATAGAGATAGTCGAAGGTCCAGCGCAGCGTCCCGGTCTGCGGATCGGTCCCGATCATGGCGATGAGAATGCCGAGTCCGGCCGCGACGAGGCCGCGCAGCGGCGTGTTGCCCGAGAGCACCGCCACCATCGAGATGCCGAGCGCCGAGAAGGCGAGCAGCTCGGGCGAGCCGAGAAACAGCATGATCGGACGCAGTAGCGGCAGCGTTACCGCCATCAGGAAGGCGCCGAACACGCCGCCCATCATGGACGACATATAGGCCGCGCTGAGCGCCCGGCCGGCCTCGCCGCGGCGCGCCATCGGCAGGCCGTCGAGCACGGTCGCGGCCGAGCCGGCGCCACCCGGCACGCCGAACATGATCGCAGGGATCGGATCGCCGGTGGATGTGGTCGAGGCGAGGCCCAAGAGCAGGGCGAAGGCCGTGTAGGGATCCATGGTGAAGGTGAAAGGCAAGAGCAGCGCCGTGCCCGACAGGCCCCCGATGCCGGGAAGGATGCCGAGCACGAGGCCCATGACGACGCCGCAGGACAGCATCAACAGCCGGTAAGGGTCGAGCAGCATGACGAGCGCGTGCCCGGCCGCATCCAGCATCTCGAACCCCATGAAGTCCCCCTGGTGGCGGCCGCGCCTGTTCTACGATCCGCCGCGTGACGGCGTGGATGGCACCAGAACCCGGCGCGCCCTGCTTTTGCAAGGTATCGAGTGCCGCAGGCGCGGTAAACCCGACCCCTCTGGTCGCAAGCGCCGGGGAAGGGCGTGGCGGGGGCGAGCCCGGTAAACCGCCACACGGGCGCTGACACGCGATGCGGGTCCCCAGTAGGATGGCCTACAAGACTTCGTGCCTCCGGGCATGGCGCCTGATCGAGAAAATCAACCAGGGAGGATCACAATGAAGCGCGTTCTCGTATGGTCGGTCGCGGCGGCGGGGCTGCTCGCGACCGGTTACGCGGCCGGTCAACAGCAGCCGGCACCCGCGCAAGTGCGCCGCGTCGTCACGGCGATCGACACATCCGGCAAGGCAGTCGCGTTGTTCGATGCTGCCGTCCCGTTGCAGAGCTTCCGCTCACCCAACCCGGCCGGCGACATCTGGGTGACGCAGGCCTATCCGGCGGATTTCAACTGGACCGAGGATCGCGCCAAGATCAAGGTCGGGCTGCATCCGCCGAAGAATGGCACGATCTTCCGCATCGTGGACTTCGTTCCGACCACGGAAGCGATGGACAAGATGCCGATGGACACGATGATGAAAGTCGCCGGCCCCGACGCGCCCGCCAAGGGCCTGCCGCCGCGCCACCCGATGATGCATCGCACCCGTACGGTCGATTACGCGCTGATCATGTCGGGCGAGATCGACATGATGCTCGACGAGGGCGAGGTCCACCTCAAGGCCGGCGACGTCGTGGTGCAGCAGGCGACCAACCATGCCTGGATCAATCGCGGCAAGACGCCCTGCCGCGTCGCCTTCATCCTGATGGATTCGCAGGAGCCGTAGCGCGAGCGCCAGCGAGCGCCCGCATGGTCGGCCGGTCAGGCGTCTGGGGCGGTATGTCGCCGCCGGGCACCGGATCGGGATCGCCGAAGGGCTGTTGCGGCTCGTGCGTCGGATCGCCGACAGGATCGTGGATCGGCTCCTTGGGCGGGTCTTTCATCGGCGGCTCGCGCGGGTCATGCAGCGGCTCTGGCCGCTTGGGCTCGGCGGGTCCCTTGGGTGATTTCGCCATGCACACTCCTTAACCAAGCCGGTGGCGCGCTCTGCAGTCATAACGCGGAGTCCGATAGTCCCGTTCCGGGCCGAATCGGCGCGGTGGTGCCGCAGGCCTTGCGAATTGCCGCCCGCGTCTGCGCCACAATGCGTGCGATTCGCGGCGCGCCCGCATGGCAACGATCCTCGAATGAACTTTTGTTCCCCGACCGAGTTGTCATCGGCGGAACGGCGCGACCGGAACTTTCGGTGTCGCCCGGGAGCTCTGTCGCGGAGGTGCGGTCGTGAATCCATGGTTTTCAATTGCACGCGATGCCGTTCGATTGGGCATAGACGCCCAAAGCGTGATCGCGCTTCGGCTTACCCGGCTGTCGGCGGGCGGAACGTCCGGCCAAGCCGAGGCCCATCGCATGGTGAGCGAAAAGCTTGAAGCATTCGCCACCGTCCAGATGGCTTTCGCATTGTCGCTGTTGACCGGTCACCAGGCCCCGGCGATCGCGCGGCGGACCATCGGCATCTATGGCAAGCATGTGCGGGCGAACCGGCGGCGGCTGTCGCGCGGATGATCGCTAGAGCGTTATCGTTCGAGGTTGAACCACGGATTTCGTCATGCGGAGCCCGTGGTTCGAATTGACCAGATCGTGCTCTAAGCCGCGCGTTCTTCCGTGATCTCCACCCGATTGGGATAGAAGGCGAGGTAGCCCGCGATCTCGGTCACCCCCGCGAGCGGCTGCTCGTAGGTCCACACGGCGTTTTCCGCCGTGCGGTCGCCCGCCTCGACGGTGTAATAGGCCGCGTCGCCCTTGTAGGGGCAGTGCGTCTTGTGCGTGGTGCGCCGCATGAGCGACATGTCGGCGTCGTCACGCGGCACATACTGCACACCCGGATAGGACGCCTCGAACAAGGTCAGGGCACGCCTGGTGTCGACCACGAGTTTGTCGCCCAGCCGCACGCGCACGCGGTTGGGATTGGGCACGATCCGGATCGGATGGTCCTGCGCCATGACCGTTACTCCTCATTATCCTGCCGAGTGTTATTGCCGATTGCCGCCACGTAGCGGGCGACGGATTTTTTCAGCACCTCTTTGGCGCCGGCCGGAATGACCCGGTCGAAATAGTGGCCGTAGATGGTGTCGAACCGGAAAGGCGCCAGCGCGGCCGCGACACCTTCGACCGCCGCGGCCGGGAGCGGGATGAAGTTCGGATAGCTCCACATGAAAGTGAGGAATTTGCGGTCGGCGGTGACCGTGGCGATGTCCGAGGAGCACAACACGCCGCGCCCGCCCGCGCCCTTTGCCCAGTGCAACATGCTGCCGCCGGGAAAATGGCCGCCGCCGCGGATCATGGTCACATCGGGCAATATCTCGAGCGTCTCGCCGTCCCACGGACGGATCGCCGGGTCGGGACGCATGATCCATTGCCGGTCGGCCGCATGCAGATGGATCGGCACGTCACCGAAGGCGCGGCTCCACTCGACCATGGTCGAATAGAAATGCGGATGCGAGATGCCGATCGCCGTAAGGCCGCCGAGCCCCTTGATCAGGGTCACGGTCGCCGCATCGAGCATCGAGATGCAGTCCCACAACACGTTGCCATGCGGTGTGCAGATCAGAAGCGCGCGCTGGCCGATCGCGAAAGCCGGTTGGGTGCCGATGCCGATGACACCCGGCTCGTATTGGCGCCAGGCATTGAAATTGCGCGCGGCGAGCGACGTCAGCGTGGTCCAGCTCTGTCCGGTCGGCGGAACATATTGCCGCTCCTCCTCGCAGATGGTGCATCGGGCGGGGGGCTTGTCGCTCGGCGGATATTGCACGCCGCAGGCGGTGCAGATGAACGCTTCCATGTCACGTGCCTGGCGTGGTCGCGGCCTGACCGACCTGCGCGGCCTGGATTGCCTGCCACACCCGCTCCGGCGTCGCCGGCATGTCGATGTGGCGGATGCCGTAGTTGGAGAGCGCATCGACGATCGCGTTCGACACCGAGGTCAGGGCTCCGGCGCAGCCGGCTTCGCCGCAGCCCTTGACGCCGAGCAGATTGGTCTTGGCCGGCACCGGGTGATGCAGGGTGACGAAATCGGGCGCGTCGCTCGCGCGCGGCAGGCAGTAATCCATGAACGAGCCGGTGAGGAACTGCCCGTCGGCGTCATAGACGGTGCGCTCCAGCATGACCTGGCCGATGCCCTGCACGACGCCGCCATGGACCTGGCCTTCCACCAGCATCGGATTGATCACGGTGCCGAAGTCATTGACCGAGGTGTATTTCACCACCGCGATGTGGCCGGTCTGCGGGTCGATCTCGACCTCGGCGACATGGCAGCCGTTGGGAAAAGCCGCCGGCACGCCCTCGCTCACATGACTGACGCTGAGCGATTGCGGCGCGTCGGCGGGAAGCGTCGCTCCGGCGCGCAGCTTGTCGGCGAGCTCCATGATGGCGATGCCGCGATCGGTGCCCGCCACCGTGAAACGGCCGCGCGCGAACTCGATGTCGCCCACCGCCGCTTCCAGCACATGCGAGGCGATGACCTTGCCCTGCTCGACGACCTTGGCGGCGGCCTCCACGATCGCGGCGCCGGAATTCATCATCGAGCGCGATCCGCCGGTGCCGCCGCCCGCCAGCAGCACATCGCTGTCGCCCTGCAGCAGGCGGATGCGATCGAACGGGATGCCGAGCTTTTCGCTCAGCACCTGGGCGAAGGGCGTCGCATGGCCCTGGCCGTAATCGAGCGTGCCGGTGACGATGGTGACGGTGCCATCCGGCTCGAAACGGATGCCGCCCATCTCCTTGTTGGCGGGCGCCGTGACCTCGAGATAGCTGCCGAGCCCGATACCGCGCAGCAGGCCGCGCTTCTTGGCGGCGCGCTTGCGGGCGGCAAATCCCTTCCAGTCGGAACGCTCGAGCGCCTCGCGGAACACGGCGGGAAAATCGCCCGAGTCGTAGGTCATGCCGGAGGCGGCCGCGTAGGGCAGCTCGCGCGGGGCGATCTGGTTGCGCCGGCGCAGCGTGGCGCGGTCGATTCCCATCTCGGCGGCCGCGATGTCGATCACGCGCTCCATGAAATAGTTGCCCTCGGGCCGCCCCGCGCCCCGATAGGGATTGACGAAGGTCATGTTGGTGAAGAC
>DATBBS010000122.1:0-7299 GCA_036270895.1 Xanthobacteraceae bacterium | reverse complement strand
CCGCGACCAGGAGCGCGCCGGGCTCGACATCATCACCGACGGCGAGCAGCGCCGCGAAAGCTATTCCAACCGCTTCGCCACCGCGCTCGACGGCGTCGACATCGACAATCCCGGCGTCACCATCAACCGCAGCGGCAAGCCGATCCCGGTGCCGCGCATCACCGCCAAAATCACGCGCCGCCGCCCGGTCGAGGTGCGCGACGTCGAGCTGTTGCGCGCCAGCACGGACCGCAACATCAAGGCGACGGTGCCCGGCCCCTTCACCATGTCGATGCAGGCGCAGGACGACTTCTACGGCGACCCGGTCGCGATGGCGATGGACTATGCGGCGGCCGTCAATGCGGAGATCAAGGACCTTTTCGCGGCCGGCGCCGACGTGGTCCAGATCGACGAGCCCTGGATGCAGCAGCATCCCGACAAGGCGCGCCAATACGGCGTGAAGGTGCTCAACCGGGCGCTCGACGGCGTCACCGGCACGGTCGCGGTGCATCTGTGCTTCGGCTATGCGGCGGTGGTGCACGACAAGCCCGCCGGCTATTCGTTCCTGGCCGAGCTCGATGGCGCCCATGCGCAACAGATCTCGGTCGAGGCGGCGCAGCCGAAGCTCGACCTCGCGATCCTGGAAAGGCTTCCCTCCAAGGACATCATCCTGGGGGTGATCGACCTGTCCGATATGACGATCGAGACGCCCCAGACCGTCGCCGAACGCATACGGCGGGCCTTGCCCCATGTGGCGGCGGAGCGGATCATCGTGGCGCCCGACTGCGGCATGAAATACCTGCCGCGGGCCGTGGCTTTTGGTAAAATGAAGGCCATGGCCGAAGGCGCCGCTATCGTGCGTTTCGAACTGGAAGCCGGCTAGCTCGATCGTGGAATTCTACGGGAGAACCCAATGCCCTACGTGACCGAACAGAATCTCACCGACGTCGTCCTGGAGCGCTGGAAGAACATTCCCGATCCCCGCCTGCGCCAGGTCATGGGCTCCCTGATCAAGCACCTGCACGCTTTCGTGCGCGACATCGAGCCGAGCGAGAAGGAATGGGCGACGGCGATCGACTTCCTCACCCGCATCGGCAAGATGTGCGACGACAAGCGCCAGGAGTTCATCCTGTTCTCCGACGTCATGGGGGTGAGCATGCTGGTGGATTCGATGAACCACCGGCTCGCCAGCGGCGCCACCCCGACCACGGTCGAGGGCCCGTTCCACGTCGCCAATGCGCCCGAGGTTGCGGATGGCGGCAACATGGCCAAGGGCGCGCCCGGCATTCCCTGCTTCGTGGTCGGCAAGGTGCGCGATCTCGATGGCAAGCCGGTCGGCGGCGCCACGCTCGACCTGTGGCAGACCGACGGCGAGGGTTTTTACGAGGCGCAGCGCGACGTGACCGAGCCGTGGATGCGCGGGCTTTACAAGACGCGGCCGGACGGCTCCTACGTGATCCGCACCGTGGCGCCGATCGGCTACACCATTCCGATGGACGGTCCCGTCGGCGAGCTGGTGAAGAAGACCAGCATCTCGCCGATGCGCCCGGCCCATATCCATTTCTGCCTCGAGTCGCCCGGCTATCACCGGGTGGTCACCCACCTATTCCAGCGCGGCTGCCGCTATATCGAGACCGACGTCGTCTATGGGGTGAAGGAGCCGCTGATCGTCGACTTCGTCGAGAAGCCGGCTGGCGTGGCGCCCAATGGCGAGAAGGTCGACACGCCCTTCTATGTGATCAATTACGACTTCGTGTTGCAGAAGAGCGCCGCCAAGGCCGCCGCGGCATAGCGGCCTTCGGCACTCATCCCACGCAGACAGACCGGCGGGGCATGGCCCGCGCCGGCCAAGCCCAATTTGCCGCAGGCCCCTGGGCCGGCATATGTTTTAGGCTACGACCCACCGTAGCGGAGGAACCCCCATGTCCGACCAGACCGCGCGCACGCCCGGCGCCAAGCGCGCCGCGCCCGGCGAGTATCTGTTCGACCTCGCCAAGGTGAACCACATCCTGGGCGGGCCGGACTATTCCACCGCCAACGGCGCCTGCGTGGAGGGCGACCGTATGATCGTGGGCCTGATGCGCATGCCGGCCGGCACCGGCGCGGAAGCGCATTCGCACCCCAATGAGCAATGGATCTACATCCTGCAGGGCACGTTCCGCGCCACGGTCGAGGGCAAGGAGGTCGAGGCCAAGGCCGGGTCGCTGCTCTACATCCCCTCGAACGCGATGCATTCCGGCAAGGCGACCGCCGACGGCGACGTGGTGTTCTTCACCGTCAAGGACGCGTCCCACGGCCTGCACGGCATAAAAGCTGCATAGAGGGCTGCGGCCGTGTGGGCCTGGCGGCCGCCGGCGCGGCCGGCGCTGCATCGATGGAACTGGTGAGGGTGATGATGTCTCGGAAGTTGTGTGTCGTGTTGGCGGTCGTGGCCGGATGGAGTGGTGCGGCGGCGGCCCAGACCTGGCCGGATCGCCCGATCAAGGCCGTCATCCCGTTCAGCGCCGGGAGCGCGACCGACGTCATCCCGCGCGCCGTCTTCGACCAGGTGGCGACCGAGCTCGGCGAGCCGATCGTGGTGGAAAACCGCGGCGGCGCCGGCGGTACGATCGGCGTCGGCGCGGTCGCCAAGGCGGAGCCCGACGGCTACACGATCCTCGCCAATTCGTCGGCGCACACCGTCGCGCCCTGGATCATCCCCAACCTGCCCTACGATACGGCGCGTGATCTCACCGCGGTCATCCCCTTGGGCAAGAACGCCAACGTGCTGGTGGTGTTGCCCAGCAAGGGCTGGAAGACGGTCCAGGATGTGGTGGCTGCCGCCAAGAAGAATCCCGGGACCTTCAATTACGGCTCGGCGGGCGTCGGCACCGCGACCCATATCAGCGCCGAGCGCTTCCGCCTGAGCGCGGGCTTCGAGGCCACCCATATTCCCTACAAGGGTGGACCGGAGGCGCTCACCGACGTGCTCGGCGGCCGCATCGACTTCTACTATTGCCCGATCTCGACCGCGATCCCGCTGGTGCGCGACGGCCGCCTGCTGGCGCTGGCGGTCAGCACGCCGACGCGCGCCGCCGCCTTGCCCGACGTGCCGACCTCGATCGAGGCGGGCTATCCCAACTCGGACTACACGGTCTGGTATGGCGCCTTCATGCCGGCCAAAACGCCGCCCGCGATCGTCGAGCGCTTCTACACGGCGACGGCCAAGGTGCTCAAAACCGACAAGATGCAGGAGAAGCTGGCGCAGCTCGCGGTCGACCCGCTGCCGATGACGTCAGCGGAATTCAACAAGTACGTCGTCGACGAGATCGCCGCCAACGCGCAGCTCGTGAAGGCGGCGGGGATCAAGTGACGGAGCGCGCGCCCCGATGAGGTGAGCACTTCGACGCGACAGGGTCCGCGCAGGACAAGGTCCGCAGGACCACAAACGACAAGCACCGGCGCGACATGCCGGGCCGCATATGGGAGGACGGAATGAAGCAAGCCCTGTTGGCGATGGTCTCGGCCGCCTGCATCGCGCTCGGCGGCGCGGCCGCGCAGGCGCAAGACAAATATCCCACGAAACCGGTCAAGATCCTGGTGCCCTATGCGCCGGGCGGCGCGACCGACATCGTGGCGCGCATCATCGGCGAGCAGCTTCGGGTCATCCTCGGCCAGTCATTCGTGGTCGAGAACAAGCCCGGCGCCTTCGGGATCCTGGCGGTGGAGGAAATGTCGCGCGCCAGGCCCGACGGCTACACCTTCCTGATCGGCAACGTGTCGACCAATGCGATCACACCGCTGATCTTCACCAAGAAGATGTCGATCGACTATCTCAAAAGCGTCACCGCGGTGACGCGCCTGGTCGACATCCCCGAATTCCTCCTGGTCACCACCAAGGGTTTTTCGGCCAAGTCGGTGCCGGAGCTGATCGACAACGCCAAGAAGAACCCCGGCAAGGTCCGCTACGGCACGGTCGGCGCCGGCAGCTATCCGCATTTCGACATGGCCTATTTTGCCAAGAAGGCCGGCGATCTCGACATGATCGCGATCCACAACAAGGCGGGCGCGTCGGGCGTCATCAACGACATGCTGTCGGGCGACACCCAGGTGTCCTTCCTCAACGTGGCGAGCTCGGCCCCGATGGTGAAGGCGGGCGAGCTCAAGCCGCTCGCGCTGGTCAACGACAAGCGGCTGCCCGAATATCCCGACGTGCCGACCATGCAGGAGGTCGGATTTCCGGGCGTCGGCACGCTCGCCTGGCAGGCCATGTTCGCGCCGGCCGGCACGCCGAAGCCGATCCTCGAGACGGTGCACAAGGCGGTGCTGCAGGCCATGCAGGCCCCACAGGTGATCGAGGCCTTCAACAAGCAGAACTTCCGCATCGTCCCGAACGCCACCGTGGACGAGGCCAAGACCTGGCTCGCGGACGAGATGAAGAACTGGAAGACGATCACCGACACGGTGCAGATCGAAGTGACGGAGTGACCGCACGTCAACTCGGGCGGCGTCATCGTCCGCGCAAGCGGACGATCCAGTAATCACTGAGCCTGCGGTGGTTACTGGATGCCCCGCTTGCGCGGGGCATGACGGATGACTTTCGGATGAAGACCACAAAGACCAAAGGGGAGGGTGCCATGAAGCGACGTCTCACCTTGATCATATCGGCCTTCGTTCTCGCGTTCCCGTGTGCGACGCAGGCGCAGGAAAAATTTCCCTCAAAACCCATCAAGGTGATCACCGCCTATGGGCCCGGCAGCGCGACCGACATCATCATCCGCATCCTGGGCGAGCAGCTGCGCCAGATCCTCGGCCAGTCCATCGTGGTGGAGAACAAGCCCGGCGCCTTCGGCATCATCGCGATCGAGGAGATGGCGCGCGCGCGGCCCGATGGCTACACGCTGATGATCGGCAACGTGTCGACCAATGCGATCACGCCGGTGCTGTTCACCAAAAAATTCTCCATCGACTACGAGAAGGAAGTGGTGCCGGTCGCGCGCCTCGCCGACCTGCCGAGCTTCTTCGTGGTCACGACCGTCGACTTCCCGCCCACGACGCTCAAGGAGTTCGTCGACTACGTGAAGGCGCGGCCGGGCAAGATCCGCTACGCGCATCCGGGCAATGGCAGCTTCCCGCATCTCGACATGGAGGTGTTTGCGAAACGCAACGGGCTCGACATGGTCAACATCCCGGTGAAGGCCGGCCCGCCCGGCTACATCAACGACCTGGTGAAGGGCGACGTCCACGCCGCCACCATCAATGTGGCGACCGTCGGCCCGATGGTGCGCTCCGGCCAGATGCGCGCGCTCGCCGTCAACAGCACGGCGCGGCTGCCCGATTATCCCGACGTTCCGACCACCGCGGAGCTCGGCTATCCCGACATCATGACGCTGCTGTGGGCGGCCCTCTACGCGCCCGCCGCCACCCCGAAGGACACCCTGGCGACGCTGCAGAAGGCGATCGTGCAGGGTCTCGACACCGACCTGGTGCGCTCCGCCTATGGCAAGCAGATGATCCGCCCCAATCCGACCCGCACGCTCGAGGAGGCCCAGCGCTGGAATGCCGACGAGATCGCGCACTGGAAAAAGGTCACCAGCGACATCAAGATCGATTTGACGGAGTGATTCTCCACACCCCCTGACTGCGTCATGCCCCGCGCAGGCGGGGCATCCAGTAACCACTGGTGGCGCGGCGCTTACTGGATTGCCCGCTGGCGCGGGCAATGACGACTGAGGGCTATCGATGAACATCCAGACTGCTTCCGCCGCCGCCGCCACCTACGAGCTGCTGGTCGACCGCGACGTCGATGTGCCGATGCGCGACGGGGCGCGGCTGAAGGCCGACGTCATCCGTCCCGACGACGGCGGAAAATTCCCGGCCATCCTCAATCTCGGGCCCTACCAGAAGGACAAGGTGTGGGTCCCGCCCGATACTCTGGAGGAGAAGCCCAACGCGCTGATGAACTGGGAGACCGTCAATCCCGAATGGTGGGTGCCCAAGGGCTATGCCTGCGTGCGGGTCGACGGGCGCGGCAGCGGCAAGTCGCCCGGCCAGTGCGAGCCGTGGTCATTGCAGGAGGCGATCGATTTCTACGACGCGATCGAATGGGCGGCGGCGCAGCCCTGGTGCAACGGCAAGGTCGGGCTCAACGGCATCTCGTATTTCGCGATCAATCAGTGGTTCGTCGCCAACCTGCAGCCCCCGTCCCTGAAGGCGATCATTCCATGGGAAGGTTTTGCCGATCTCTACCGCGACGCGCTGTTTCACGGCGGCATTCTCAACGTCTTCATGACCAACTGGTTCACGGCGCACCTGATGCACCACATGCTCGGCCGCGCGTCGCGCCAGCAGCCCGACGGCTGGCAGGTGAACACCATGCATTTCTGGCTGCGCCACAATCTCGACAGCGGCGCTTTCCGCGGCGCCCAGGCGCAGTGGGACCGCATCACCGTGCCGCTGTTCACGGTCGGCAACTGGACCGGCATGGCGCTGCACCTGCGCGGCAACACCGAAGCCTTCATGCGCGCCGCCTCCAAGCACAAGAAGCTGCGCATCCATACCGGCTCGCATGTGCATCCCTTCTACACCGAGGAGGGGCGGCGCGATCAGCTCCGCTTCCTCGACTACTGGCTCAAGGGCATCGAGAACGGCGTCATGGACGAGCCGCCGGTCCGGCTCGCCATCCGCAAGGGCCGCGACGAGATCGAGTGGCGCGACGAAAGCGAATGGCCGCTC
Organism: Xanthobacteraceae bacterium; assembly: GCA_036270895.1. Lineage (GTDB taxonomy): Bacteria > Pseudomonadota > Alphaproteobacteria > Rhizobiales > Xanthobacteraceae > JAVDCA01. The sequence goes on along the minus strand of DATBBS010000122.1, from coordinate 606 downwards.
GCGCGCACCCGCTGGACCAAATTCCATCTCGATCTGTCGCCGCCGCCCGCCGACAAGCCGAATACCGGCGCCCTGGTGAAGGCCAACCCAACCACCACCGGCTCGCGCACCTATCCGGCGTCGAGCCTCGGCACGATGGGCTCGACCTCGGCCGCCTCCTCCCAGGTGATGGGCGGCGGGATCAAGCCCGGCATGGGCGTGTCGCTCGAGACGCCGCCGCTGCCGGAGGATGTCGAGGTCACCGGGCCGCTCTGCGCGACCCTCTGGGTCGCGAGCTCGACCGAGGACATGGACATCTTCCTGACGCTGCGCAACATCGACCCCGACGGCAACGAGGTGATGGAGACCGGCCAGCAGGGCACGCCGGTGCCGGTGGCGAAAGGCTGGCTGCGGGCTTCCCACCGCGAGCTCGACCCCGCGCTGAGCCTGCCCTACCGTCCCTATCACGCGCATCAGCGCCGGCTTTATCTCAAGCCCGGCGAGATCGTCGAGACGCAGGTCGAGATCTGGCCGACCTCGATGGTGTTCCGCAAGGGCCACCGCATCCGGCTCGACATCCAGCCGCGCGACGGCGTCGGCAGCCAGGGCTATATGCACTATCACGCC
>DATBBS010000121.1:0-2821 GCA_036270895.1 Xanthobacteraceae bacterium | reverse complement strand
GAAGATGCCCTGGTTGTCGGCGAACGACACCTTGAAGGGCGCGTATTCGCGGCTGTCATAGCCGCGCCCGGCGGCGAAATCGACCCGGCCGTTGCTCAGGAGATCGAGGCTCGCCCATTGCTCGGCGACGCGGATCGGATGATGCAGCGGCAGCACGGTGACGGCCGGCGCGAGGCGGATGTGCTGGGTGCGCGCCGCGATATAGGCGAGCACCAGATCGGGACAGGACAGCACGCCGAGCGAGTTGAAATGATGCTCGCCGATCCAGGCCGAATGCATCCCAAGCCGGTCGGCGTAGAGCGCCTCGTCGGTGATGTCGGAAACGAACTGGTTGGCGCTGCGCGTGTTGTTTTCGTAGTGGTTGTCGCTCAGCGTGAAGTAGCCGAATTCCATGCCGTCCTCCCGTCGGTCCCGTTCGGGACGTCTTTGTTTGTTTATACCATCAAACGACGTGAGTTGTCGTCATGCCGCGCGAAGCCGGCGTCGCTTCGCCTCTCAGGTCAGGTCCAGCTTGAACAATCTGATCGCATTGGTCCGCCCGATCTTGAGCCGGTCCGCCTCGCTGATCGGGGCGACGTCGAACCATTCTGCCGCCTGGTCCACATTCTCGAACGGCCAGTCGGTCGAGAACAGGATGCGGTCCGAGCCGAGCTCCAGCATGGCGTTGAGCAGCGCGGGCGTGCAGAAATTTCCCGACACCGTGATGTGGAAGTTGGCGTGGAAATAATCCGCGATCAGCTTCTTGGCCGGATAGGCGTGCCGGCCCTTGACCCAGCCATTGCAGTGATCGACCCGCCACATGCCGAACGGAAGCCCTTCGCCCATGTGGCCGAGCACGATCGCCAGGCGCGGATATTTATCGAACAGGCCGCTGCCCATGAGCCGCAACGCGTGGACCGCGGTCTCCTGGCCGAACGCCCAGGCCGGGCCGAGCAGCCAGCGATGACCTTCATAGATCCTGGCCTGGCTCGGCAGCGGATTGCGCGGGTGCAGATAGAACGGCACGTCGAGCCCTTCGACGACCTGCCAAAAATCCCAGTATTGCGGCAGGTCGTAATACAGCATGCTGTCGGGGTCGTGGAGCTGCGAGAAGCCGTTGACCAGGGCGCCTTTGAAACGCAGCTCCTTGACGCAGCGCGTGAGCTCCTTGGCGGCGAGCTCGGGGTCCTGCATCGGCAGGGCGGCAAGCGCCTGGAAGCGGTCGGGGCGTTTGCTCACCTGCTCGGCCAGGAAGTCATTCGCCCGTCGCGCCACCTCGCTGGCGCGCGCCGGGTCCGGCATCGCCTGGATGGCGGGCGCGTTGAGGGAGAGGACCATCATCTCGACGCCATGCCGGTCCATCTCGGCGATCCGCCGGTCGTGGATGTCGATCAATCGGCCGCGCAATTCGGGCCACACGTCGTCGGGCAGGAATCCCTTGGAGTCGTTGAGCGTGTCCTCGATCGCGAAATGCTCCTCCAGCCCGACCTTGCCCTTCACGGCGTGTCTCCCCTGCCTGCGGCCCGCACTCTATCAGGTGCGCTTGTGGCCGGAAGCCTTCTTGCGGCGCTTCGGCTTGGCGGTGCAAGCCACGCATTTGCAGCCGATCGGCTTGAGGAAGATGTCGAAATATTCCTTCCCGTAATCGTAGGTGATCTCTTCGCCGGGCTGGATGGTCCTCTTGGCGTAGATGTGGATCTTGCGATTGACCTCGTAGGGAACCGCATTGGGCTCGCACGAATGATTGATGTAGCGGGCGGTATTGCGCCGGACTGAGCCGTCGAGCGCCCAGCGCGTGTTCAGGTCGAACAGATACCGGTTCTTGAGATTGTCCGCATATTTCCACAGAACGCGCTTGCCGCAATATTCGATGATGAACTTGCCCTTGCGGATCGGCGCCTCGGCAAAGAGCCCGAGCCCGGTGCGCGAGCGGCCGACCCGGAAGGGACTCGACTGTTGGCCGTTACGGGCGACACCGTTGCTTTTTTTGCTATTGTGCTTGGGCAAAACTGATACTCGCCGATCGGGCCGCCTTGATACTACGCGGCGCGCACAACGCAAGAGGCCGGGCCGCAAGTTTCATGGACACGTATGATGTCGTCATCGTCGGGGGCGGTCACAACGGGCTCACCTGCGCGGCTTATCTGGCGATGGTGGGCCTCACCGTAAAGGTCCTCGAGCGCCGGCATGTCGTCGGGGGCGCGGCGGTCACCGAGGAATTCCATCCCGGCTTCCGCAATTCGGTCGCCGCCTATACGGTGAGCCTGCTCAATCCGAAAATCATTCATGATCTGCGCCTGCACCAGCACGGCCTGAAGATCGTCGAACGCCGGGTGCAGAATTTCGTTCCGTCCGGGGAGGGGCGTTATCTCATCGCCGCGGAGGGAGAGACCGAGCGGCATATCGCCAGGTTCAGCGCTTCCGACGCGAATCGCTATGCCGTGTTCAATCGGGAGTTGGACGCGGCCGCCGATGTGTTGCGCGGCCTGGTGCTGCGCGCGCCCCCCAACCTGAGCGCGGGTCTCACCCTCAAAAGCCTGGGCGAGCTCGTGCGCACCGGTGCCTGGGCGAACCGCCTGCGTGGCTTGCCGGCCGAGCAGGTCCGCATCCTGTTCGATCTCGTCACCAAGTCGGCCGGCCACTATCTCGACGGCTGGTTCGAGGGTGACCTCGTCAAGGCGATGTTCGGCTTCGACGCCGTGGTGGGAAATTTCGCCAGTCCCTACACGCCCGGCACCGCCTATGTGCTGCTCCATCATGCGTTCGGCGAGGTCAATGGCAGGAAACGCATCTGGGGCCATGCGGTCGGCGGCATGGGGGCGATCACCCAGGCCATGGCGCG
>DATBBS010000120.1:0-2386 GCA_036270895.1 Xanthobacteraceae bacterium | reverse complement strand
AAATTCCGCCCGCGGCCGACCTTGAGCACCGGCATGTCGGCGAGCGAACGCTCGACGATCTTCTCGGCATTCTTGAGCGAGCGGTCGGAGATATCCTGCAGCGCCAGCCCGCCCAGCGGCAGCGTCACCCCCGGCCGGATGTGCTGGCCCTGGACGTCGACGAGTTCGAGCGAGCCGCCTCCGAGGTCGCCGACGACGCCGTCGGGCTTGTGGATCCCGGAGACGACGCCGAGCGCGGAGAGCTCGGCCTCGCGCCGGCCGGACAGCACGTCGATCCGGGTGCCGCAGATCCTGCGCGCCTCGGCGATGAAGGGCCGCCCGTTGCGGGCGTCGCGGCAGGCCGCCGTGGCGATCGCCCACATGCGCTCGACGCCCATCGTGTCGCACAGGCCGCGGAAGCGCTTCAGCGCGCCCAACGCCTTTTCGACCGCGTCGGGCGCGAGCAGGCCGGTGGTCTGCACCTCGCGGCCGAGACCGGCGAGCACCTTTTCGTTGAAGATCGGGGTCGGGCTGCGCGTCAGCCCCTCGTAGACGACCAGGCGCACCGAGTTCGAGCCGATGTCGAACACGGCGACCGGCGGTCCATGATCGAGGCGTCCCTGCGCCGGCCGCTTCGGCCGCTTCGCGTTGCGGCCCTTAGGCACGATCCGCCCGCCGCGACAAACTGCGGGGCGGAGATTCCTTGAGCGACTTGCCGCGGCCCGACAGGCTTGGATTGGTCATGAAATATTTGTGCACGTTGAACGGCTCCTCGCCGTCGGCCGCCTTGATACGCGTGGACGTGCCGTCGGGCAAGAGCGTCCAGCTTTGTTCGTTGTCCTTGAAGTTGGCGATCATGATCTGATCGAGCACCTGCTCGTGCACGGTCGGATTGAGAATCGGGCACAGCGCCTCGACCCGCCGGTCGAGGTTGCGCGTCATCATGTCGGCCGACGAGATATAGACCGCCGCCTTGGCGTGCGGCAACGCGTGACCGGCGCCGAAGCAATAGACGCGGCCGTGCTCGAGGAAGCGCCCGATGATCGATTTGACGCGGATATTCTCCGACAGGCCGGGCACGCCGGGGCGCAGGCAGCAGATGCCGCGCACCACCAGATCGATCTTCACGCCGGCGCGCGAGGCCTCGTAGAGCGCATCGATGACGTCCGGGTCGACGAGCGCGTTCATTTTCATCCAGATCCCGGCCGGGCGCCCGGCCTGGGCATTGCTGATTTCCTGCGCGATGTGGTCGAGCATCCGCTTCTTGAGATTGAGCGGCGACACCGCCAGCCGGTCGAGCTGGTCGGGCTCGGCATAGCCGGTGATGAAGTTGAACACGCGCGCGACGTCGCGTGCGATCACCGGGTCGGCCGTGAAGAAGGACAGATCGGTGTAGATGCGCGCCGTGACCGAGTGATAGTTTCCGGTGCCGACATGCACGTAGCAGAGCGGCGAGCTGCCCTCGCGCCGCACCACCATCGACAGCTTGGCGTGGGTCTTCAATTCGATGAAGCCGTAGACGACCTGCGCGCCGGCACGCTCGAGGTCGCGCGCCCAGCGGATATTCGCTTCCTCGTCGAAGCGCGCCTTGAGCTCGACCACCGCCGTCACCGACTTGCCGGCTTCCGCCGCCTCCACCAGCGCGCGCACGATCGGGCTGTCGTTGGAGGTGCGGTAGAGCGTCTGTTTGATCGCGATGACGTCGGGATCGCGCGCCGCCTGCTGGAGGAACTGCACCACCACGTCGAAGGATTCGTATGGGTGGTGAACGATCAGATCCTTCTGCCGGATGGCCGCGAAACAGTCGCCCGCATGATCGCGGATGCGCTCGGGGAAGCGCGGGTTGTAGGGCACGAATTCGAGGTCGGGACGGTCGACCGCCATGAGCTGGTTGAGCTCGCTCAACGCCAGCACGCCGTCGACCAGGAACACCTCGTCGTCGGCGGCCGCGAGCGCGCGCTGCACGGAATGGCGCAAGTCCACCGGCATGGCGGCGTCCATTTCGAGGCGGATGACCGAGCCGCGTCGCCGCCGCTTGAGCACGCGCTCGAACTGGCGGACCAGGTCCTCGGCCTCTTCCTCGATTTCGATTTCGGAGTCGCGGATGATCCGGAACGCGCCCTGCCCTTTGACGGTGTAGCCCGGGAAGAGGCGCGGAATGAACAGGCCGGTCGCCTGCTCGAGCGTGACGAGGCGCACCGGGCCGCCCTCGGGGGGCGACGGCAGGCGGATGAACCGCTCGATCTTCTGGGGCACGCGAATGAGCGCATTCATCGCCTTGCCGTCGCTCTGGCGCGCCAGGTGCAGGGCGATCGAAAAGCCGAGATTGGGAATGAAGGGGAACGGGTGCGCCGGGTCGATCGCGAGCGGGGTGAGAACCGGGAAAATGTGCCGCAGGAAATAGTCC
>DATBBS010000119.1:0-1907 GCA_036270895.1 Xanthobacteraceae bacterium | reverse complement strand
CTGCCTTGCGGTCGCGCTCGCGGTGGCGGCGCGCGCCGACGATTTTCCGTCGCGCCCGATCACCCTGGTGGTGCCTTACCCGGCGGGCGGCGGCAACGACCTGATCGCCCGCGTGGTCGCCGAGAAGATGAGCGCCGCCCTCGGCCAGCCGATGGTCATCGAAAATCGCGGCGGCGCCGGCGGCACCATCGCGACCCGCGGGGTCGCCCGCGCGACACCCGACGGCTACACCCTGTTGGTCGCCACCAGCTCGCTCGCCATCAATCCGTCGATCTACCCGAATGTCGGCTATGACCCGCGCGCCGATTTCTCGCCCATCGGCCTGATGGCGGCGAGCCAGAATGTGCTGCTGGTGCACCCGTCCGTGGCGGCGACGTCGGTCGGCGAATTGATCGCGCGCGCCAAAGCGGCGCCCGGCCGGCTTACCTTTGCGTCGACCGGCGGCGGCAACAGCGTGCAGCTCGCCGCCGAGCTCTTTGCCGCGATGGCCGGCGTCACGCTCACCCAGGTGCCCTACAAGGGCAACGGGCCGGCGCTGTCCGACCTCCTGGGCGGGCATGTGGCGATCATGTTCAGCCCGCTGCCGGGCGCGGTCGGGCTGGTGAAGGACGCCAAGGTTCGCGCCCTGGCGGTCACCGGCGCGGGCCGGTCGCCGTTGTTTCCCGACCTCCCCACGGTCGCGGAAGCCGGCCTCCCGGGATATGAATCGGTCCTGCATTACGGCATCGTGGCGCCAGCCGGCGTGCCGCACCCGATCGTGGACCGGCTCAACGCGGCTTTGCGGGTCGCGCTCGGCGCCCCGGACGTGCGGCAGCGCCTCGCAACCGACGGCGCCGAGGTGCTGGCGAGCACGCCCGAGGCCTATGCGGCCGATATCGCGGCCGAGGAGTCCAAGTGGTCGGAGGTCGTGCGCAAGGCCGGCATCAAGGCCGAGTGAGCGGAGGGCAAGGATGAACTTCGACTTCAGCGACACACAGAAGCTGTTCGCCGACTCCGTGCGCGGCTTTGCCCAGGCGCACCTCGCCGAGGGCACGCTCGCGCGCGCCCATAACCCGCGCTTTCCCTTCGACATCGCGCAACGCATGAGCGCCCAGGGCCTTATGGGGATCACGATTCCCGCACACGACGGCGGCCAGGGCGGCACGCTGATGGACGCGGTGATCGCCATCGAGCAGATCGCCGCGGTCTGCCCGCGCAGCGCCGACGTGGTGCAGTTCGGCAATTTCGGTCCCATCCGCACCTTCGCCGAATATGCGACGCCGGCCCAGAAGACAAAATGGCTGCCCGATTTGCTCGCCGGCCGCGCCGTCATGAGCCTCGGCATGAGCGAGCCCGACGCCGGCTCCGCCGCGACCGATCTGGCGACCAGCGCGAAACCCGATGGCGCCCACTACGTCATCAACGGCACCAAGCTGTTCTCCACCTTCAGCCCGGACGCCAAGGTTTTTCTGATCTATGTGCGCTATGGGCCCGGCGTCGGCGGCATCGGGTCGGTGATCGTCGAGCGCGGCGCGCCTGGATTCCGTCTCGGGCCGCCGTCGAGCTTCATGAGCGGCGAAGAGTGGTGCGAGCTGCATTTCGAGAATTGCCGCATCCCGGCCGAGAACGTGCTGCTCGGGCCCGGCGGCTTCAAGCGGCAGATTTCTGGCTTCAACGTCGAGCGCATCGGCAACGCGGCGCGCGCGCTCGCCTTCGGGCGCTACGCCTTCAATGCGGCGAGGGATTACGTGTCGACCCGCAAACAGTTCGGCCGGCCCTTGTGCGAATTCCAGGGCCTGCAATGGAAATTCGCCGACATGGCGATCCGGCTCGAGTCGGCCCAGCTCCTGCTCTATCGCGCGGCCGCCAATGCGGATCGCGGCCTGCCCTCGGCCTATGAGACCTCGATCGCCAAGGCGGCCTGCAAC
>DATBBS010000118.1:0-10064 GCA_036270895.1 Xanthobacteraceae bacterium | reverse complement strand
TGCAGTGGACGCTGCGCCGGCGCGTCGCGGGCATCTATCTGGAGAACCAGCGCCAGAACAACCGCGTCATCGCCCATGGCTATACGGCCTGGGACAATGTCTTCACCGGCAACCGCTACAATCTTCACCTCTGGCTGCGCGGCTTCAAGGAGAAGCTGCGCGACTGCCTGCGCGCACAGATCAAAGCCATCATGGCGCGCGAGGGGCTGAGCGCCTTCGGCGGCATCCTCGGGCTCGCGATCGTGTTCTCGACCATGGTCTTCGTGGCCTCGCATAACGCGGGCGACACCGAGCTCCTGATCGCGCTCGCCGCCACCCTGCCGCGCCAGATCGAGATGACCAACAACGTGCACGAGTTCGCCAGCGGCTGGAACGACGTGCTGGCGATGTGGACCCGCATCGGCGGCATCGTCGACAACATGCAGCCGGCCGCGGACCCGAATTTCGACAGCCGCATCCATTTCGACCGGCTGTTGTTGCGCGAGCGCGACAGCACGAAGCTGTGCGGCTCGGTCGCCGAGGCGATCGCGCTGGTGCGGGCGCGGCCGACCGGGCGCATCACGGTGCGCGGCGGCAACGGCACCGGCAAATCGACCCTGCTCGCCGCCCTCAAGGCCGAGATCAAGACGCGCGCCTATTACTGGCCGACCAGCGATCGCCTCGCTTTCCAGTTCGCGGCGAGCGCCGTCGATGACGAGCCGGAGGATTATTTCGACGACGACGAGCTGCCCGCCAAGGTCGTCGCCAAGCCGCCGGGCTTCTCGTCCGGCGAGCGCCAGCTCAAGTCGTTGCAGGAGATCGTTGCCTATACGGATGCGACGATCTATCTGCTCGACGAATGGGACGCCAATCTCGATTCGACCAACCGCCTCGCCGCCGATGCGCTGATCGAGGAACTGGCGCAACGCGCCCGGGTGGTAGAGATCTCGCACCGGGACCGGGTGTGAGGAACGACCGCAAATAGGGAATGGCGAATAGCAGCTCGCCGGTGTTGGTGTTAAGTACTCGCTACTCGCCCGCAGGACATGAGACCGTGACGGAACCGTTCTGGAAGACCAAAGCGCTCGCCGACATGACGGCGACAGAATGGGAAAGCCTGTGCGACGGCTGCGGGCGCTGCTGTCTCAACAAGCTCGAGGAGGAAGGCACCGGCAAGCTGTACTTCACTGACGTCGGCTGTCGCCTGCTCGACGGCCAGAGCTGCCGCTGCCGCGATTATCCCAACCGTCTCGACCTGGTCGACGATTGTCTCAAGATCACGCCGCAGCAGCTCACGGAGATCGACTGGCTGCCGCCGAGCTGCGCCTATCGCCTGGTCGCCGAGGGCAAGGATCTCTATTGGTGGCATCCTCTGGTGTCGGGCGATCCCGACACGGTGCATGTCGCCGGGGTCTCGGTGCGCGGGCGGCTGAGCGGCACCGACGACGAAATTTCCGACGAGCAGCTCGAGGATCACATCGTGCGCTGGCCGATCCGGCTGCCGAAGCGCGCCCATGCGCCCAGGAAGTAGAGTTTTGGCATCCCCGCGGTCCCTCGTGCCGACACGCCGCGCCCTCCTCGCCGCTCCGATTGCGCTCGGCCTTGCGTCGCGGGCACGCGCCCAGGCTTTTCCGACCCATGCCATCACGATCATCGTGCCCTATCCGCCCGGCGGGCCGATCGACCTGCTGGCGCGCCTCATTGCCCAGGAGGCGGACCTCGGCCAGTCGATCGTGGTGGAAAACCGCCCTGGCGGATCGGGAATCATCGGGACCGGCGCCGTGGCGCGCGCGGAGCCGGACGGCTACCTGCTGGTGCTCGGCACCAACCAGACCCACGCCACCAACCAGAGCCTGATCAAGAACTGTCCCTATGAGGCGGTGCGCGATTTCGCCCCGGTCGCCGGGCTCGCCGCGATGCCGCATGTGCTGGTGACCCGCAAGGGCCTCGCGGTGGCGAACCTGGGCGAGCTCGTCGCCCTCGCCAAGCGGAAGCCCGGCACCCTCACCTTCGGGTCGACCGGCAACGGCTCGGGCGCCCATCTCGCCGGCGAGCTGTTCAAGACCCGGGCCGGCATCGATCTCCTGCATGTACCGTTCAAGGGCCTCTCGCCGATGACGACCGAGATGCTGGCCGATCGCATCGATCTCAGCATCGCGCCGCTGCCGGGCCTGATCGGGCAGCTGATCGCGGCCGGCTCGCTGCGCGCCCTCGCCACCGCCAGCGCCCGGCGCGCGACGCAGCTCGCGTCAGTGCCAACCTTCGCCGAGGCGGGCGTCGCGGGCGTCGAGGCCGATGCCTGGGCGGCCCTGTTCGCGCCCGCCAAGACTCCGCCCGCGACGATCGACCGGCTCCATGCCGCGGTCGCCGCCGCACTCGCCAAGGAGTCGATCCAGGCAAATCTGGCGCGTCAGGGGCTGCCCGTCGCCCTCAAGACGCCGGCCGAGATGGCGGCCCTGCTGCCGGCCGAGGTGGCCAAATGGGCCGCCGTGATCAAGATGGCGAATGTGACGGTCGATTGAGCGGCCGGCGTCACGCCCTCACGTCGAGCCCGAAAAACGCTGCCGCATTGCGCCAAAGGATCTTCTCCTGGTCGGGTTGCGCGAGCGCGAGCCCGGTCACGATCTCGACATGCTCGCGCGGATCGATCGGGATCGGACCGTAGTCGGTGCCGAACATCACGCGGTCGGCGCCGAACACCTCGACCGCCTCGCGCACATGCGGCGCCCAGAATCCCATGGTGTCGACGTAAAGATGCTTGAGATACTCGCTCGGGCGGCGCTCGCAGCGGATCACGGCGCGCTCCGGCATGCCGTCGCAGGCAAGCCTCCAGCCGAAATCGAGGCGGCCCATCACCGGCAGCAGCCCGCCACCCATATGGGCGACCACGATCTTGAGGCGCGGGTGACGGTCGAGCAATCCCGACAGGATCATGCGGGCGAGCGCCATGGCGGTGTCGAAGGGACGGCCGACCAGCTCGTCGAGCTTGTACTGGTCCATCTGCTGCGCGTGGCCGATCGGCACCCGCGGCGGATGGATGAACAGCGGTACTTGGCGCACCTCGGCCCATTCCCAGAACGGGAAGGCATCCTGGCCGTCGATGAAGCGGCCGTGCCAGCTCGAGCAGATCAGCAGCCCCTTGAATCCGAGCTCGCCCAGGCAGCGCTCGCCCTCGGCGACATGGGCGGGGTCGAGCGGATTGAGCGTGCCCAGGCCCCAGAGATTCTGCGGCGCGCGGTCGACGATGGCGGCGATCTGATCGTTGACATGCCGGACGATGTCGAGCGCGGGCGCGCGCGAGATCGCGGTCCAGGTCTCGGCCGGAAACGGATTGCTCATCAGCCGGCCGGTGATGCCGGCGCGCGCCGAGACCTCGTGCTGGAGACCGAAATCGGTCATCTCGTGATAGGCGACCGCCGGCAACCCGCGATAGCTGGTCACCCTGTTGCGGCCAGCGGACGTGCCGCGCAGCGCCTCGGCGACTCCGAACGGGTCGCCCGCGGGCGGCGACGCGCAATGGGTGTGAATGTCGATGATGGGCATTAGGTTCAGTCCCGCCTCATGGTGAGGAGCGCGGCGCAGCCGCGCGCCTCGAACCATGGGGCGGCCGGGTGCCTGCCCCCATCCTTCGAGACGCCGCACGCAAGTCGGCTTTAGCCGACCTGCGCATTAATAATGCCGATCTCGGGTAAACCCGAGATCGGTCGCGCGGCTCCTCAGGATGAGGCGGATCGATTCACTCACTCCGGCACTTTCGCCATCACATATTCAGCACGCGCCCATAGGCGTCGAGCACCGCTTCCTTCATCATCTCCGACAAGGTCGGATGCGGGAAGATGGTGTGCATCAACTCCTCTTCGGTCGTCTCCAGGTTCATCGCGATCACGTAGCCCTGGATCAGCTCGGTGACCTCGGCGCCCACCATATGGGCGCCCAGGAGCTGGCCGGTCTTCCGGTCGAAGATCACCTTCACCAAGCCCTGGTCCTCGCCGAGCGCGATCGCCTTGCCGTTGCCCGCGAAGGGGAAGCGGCCGACCCGGATGTCGAGCTTCTTCTCCTTGGCGGCCTGCTCGGTCAGTCCCACCGAGGCGACCTGCGGGGCGCAATAGGTGCAGCCCGGGATCATCAGCTTGTTCATCGGATGGACCTTCAGGCCCTTGATCGCCTCGACGCAGATCACGCCCTCGTGCTCGGCCTTGTGGGCGAGCATCGGGGGACCGGCGACGTCGCCGATGGCGTAGATGCCCGGGATATTGGTCTTGCAGGTGCCATCGATCGCGATGGTGCCGCGGTCGGTCTTCACGCCGAGCTTCTCGAGGCCGAGATTTTCGATATTGCCGGTGACGCCGACCGCCGCGATGACGCGCTCGACCTCCAGCGTCTGCGTCTTGCCCTTGCCGTCGTCGATGGTGGCGGTGACGCTGTCGGCTTTCTTGTCGAGCCTGGTCACCTTGGCGCCGGTGAGGATCTTGATGCCCTGCTTCTCGAAGCTCTTGCGCGCAAAGGCCTGGATCTCGGCGTCCTCGACCGGGAGAATCTGCGGCAGCACCTCCACCACCGTGACGTCGGCGCCGAGCGTGCGGTAGAAGGACGCGAACTCGATGCCGATCGCCCCCGAGCCCACGACCAGCAGCGACTTCGGCATGCGGTCCGGCGCCATCGCCTCGAAATAGGTCCACACCAGCTTCTTGTCCGGCTCGAGCCCAGGCAGCACGCGCGGCCGCGCCCCGGTCGCGATGATGATGTGCTTGGCCTGGTAGCTGCCCGGCCCAAGCGCCCCCTTGGGCGCCTCGGCCTTCGTCGCCTTGACGGTGACCTTGCCGGGCGCGTCGATCGCGGCCTCGCCCCAGATCACCGTGACCTTGTTCTTCTTCATCAGATAGCTGACGCCGTCGTTGAGCCGTTTCGCCACGGCACGCGAGCGCGCCACCACCGCCTTGGGGTCGTAGCCGACGTTATCCGCCTTCAGCCCATAGTCCTTGGCGTGCTGCATGTAGTGAAAGATCTCGGCCGAGCGCAGCAGCGCCTTGGTGGGAATGCAGCCCCAGTTGAGGCAGATGCCGCCCAGATAGGCGCGCTCGATGATCGCGGTCTTGAAGCCGAGCTGCGCGGCCCGGATCGCGGTCACATAGCCGCCGGGGCCGGAACCGATGATCAGGATGTCGAAATTCGTGTCGGCCATGAAGGGACTTTCGGGAGTGCGCGTCGCGTCGAAACTTCGGATGACGCGCCCGGGTTACCACATTTACACGGCGCGCGAACCCCCCTGGGGCGTGCCCCCGCGGCCTCTCCGGAGCGAAGCGAAGGGCGCTTCGACATGCGGCGAACCGAGGCGTCGCCCGCTCCGCACGCGATGGCGCTAAAGAAAAACCCCGTCCCGGCAATCGCCGCGACGGGGCTCGTTAAATCCTGCCGCACGATCAGATGCGATGTCGGATCTCGACACCGGCCTCGCGCCGCAACAGGGTCACCTCGGCTTCACGATGTTCATGGGGTTGTTGCCCGGCACCACCTTCGGAGACTCGTAGTTCGTCCCCGGCTTCAACTCTCGGTTCGCCGCAACCGGAAACGGATTGTTTCCCGGTACCGCCTTCATCGCCGCAGGCGCCGGCGCGGCGTGCGTACGGTGATGGCGATGTTTTGCCGACGCGCTCGATGCCCACAGCCCGCAAACGAGTGCGCTTACCGCGATAGCAATGACAGCCTTCTTGGACATGGTCGCCCCTTGGTTTCCTCGCAACTGCGCTCTTACGGTTCCGGCGCAGTGATATAAAGCTAGCATAAAAATCCTGGGGCGATCCATAAATTTCGCATAAATCACAATTTCGCAAAAGCGCGTGCGGCGCCGTTGGGCATCGCGCGCCCAGCCGCTCAAAACATAATCGTTGGAAGGATCAGGCCGGGACGGGGAGCACCCCGTCACACCAGCATCGCGGTCGGGCTCTCGATATATTGCCTGATGGCCCCCATCAGCTCGGCGCCGAGCGCGCCGTCGACCGCACGGTGATCGGTCGACAAGGTGAGCTTCATCTGGGTCGCGACCACGATCCTGCCGTCGCGCACGACCGCCCTCTCCTCGCCCGCGCCGACCGCCAGAATGGTGGCGTGCGGCGGGTTGATCACGGCGGCGAATTCCTCGACGCCGTACATGCCGAGATTGGAAACCGCGGTCGAGCCGCCCTGATATTCCTCGGGTTTCAGCCGGCGCGCACGCGCACGCGCCGCCAGATCCTTCATCTCGGCCGAGATCGCGGTGAGCGACTTGGTGTCCGCGTGGCGCACCACCGGCGTGATCAGGCCGCCCGGGATCGAGACCGCGACCCCGATGTCGACGCGCTTGTGCTTGAGCATGCCGCTCTCGGTCCAGGTGACATTCGCATCCGGCACCCGGACCAGCGCCAGCGCCAGCGCCTTGATGACGAAATCATTGACCGAGAGCTTCCAAGCCGGCTTGCCGTCCTCGCGCTTGGGCGCCGTCGAGTTGATGTCCTCGCGCGCCGCCAACAGCTTGTCGATCGTGCAGGCGACGGTGAGATAGAAATGCGGGATCGTCTGCTTCGCCTGCACCAGGCGCTGCGCGATGATCTTGCGGATATTGTCGTGCGGCACGACCTCGTAGGAGCCCGGCTCGAACAGCGCGCGGATCTTGTCGTCCGACGGCGCCTGGGCGAGTGCGATGCCGGGCGCGCCCGCGGGCGTCTTCATGGCGCCGCCGGTTTTGGCCTGCGCGATGTCGCGCGCCACCACCCGGCCATGCGGACCCGAGCCCTGGACGCGCGCCAGATCGATACCCGCCTCCTTGGCGAGCCGCCGCGCCAGGGGCGAGGAGAAGAGTCGGCCTTGGCCGTTGGTCTTTTGAGCTGGCGCTGGCGCGCTGCCTGCGCCCGCGGCACCGGCGGCTCCCTCTCCCCGTGGGGGAGAGGGTGGGGGTGAGGGGCGTTCGGAGGTTGTTGTTGGGGAGGATGAAGCCGCTTGCGCCGAGCTCCCCTCACTCGCCCCGCTGCGCGGGGCGCCCTCTCCCTGCTGGGGAGAGGGTGAGGCGGCACCTGCGGAAGTCGTGCCCTTGCCGGCGCCGGCGGCCGCGGCCTTCACGTCCTCGCCTTCGCCCGCCAGCACCGCGATGAGCTGATTGACCGGAACGTCGGCGGTTCCTTCGGGCACCACGATCTTCGCCAGCACGCCGTCGTCGACCGCCTCGTATTCCATGGTCGCCTTGTCGGTCTCGATCTCCGCCAGGATGTCGCCGGTCTTGACCTTGTCGCCTTCTTTCTTCAGCCATTTCGCCAAATTGCCCTTCTCCATGGTGGGCGACAGCGCCGGCATGAGGATATTGATCGGCATCGGGTCACCGTGCTTTGCGGCTGGGACGTTTGTTGGCGCGCCGGGTCTTCGCGCGGGCCGGCTTGCGTCTGGCTGTGGGCTTGCGCTTCGTCGCCGGCTTGCGGCGTGGCGCCGCGATCGGCGCCCCCATCTCGGCCGCGAAGGCATTCTCGATCGCGGCGATCACTTCTTTTGCCTTGTACTCGCCCTCCGCCGCATAGATGCGCCCGAGCCTCTGGGTGATCTCGCCCAGGATCTCGCCCCAGGTGGCCGGATCCTTGAAGACGCGGCGGGCCGTGACATAGAGCTCGTCGTCCACCAGTCCGGCGCGCAGGATCTCCATGCCGCCCCGGTCGAGCGCCTCGTTGGGGATGACCAGCGCCTCGTAGATTCGCATGTCGTCGGGTGGGGGCATGGGTTACCTGTAGCAGACCGCTTTGGCGGCCTCGACCACCTCGGCGACCGACGGCAGCGCGAGCTTTTCGAGATTGGCAGCGTAGGGCATCGGCACATCTTTTCCGGAGACGCGCCCGACTGGCGCGTCGAGATAGTCGAAGGCCTGGTCCATGATGCGCGCCGCGATCTCGGCGCCGATGCCGGATTGCGGCCAGCCCTCCTCGACCACGACGCAGCGGCCGGTCTTCTTGACCGACTCCACCACGGTCGCGCTGTCCATCGGCCGCAGCGTGCGCAGGTCGATCACTTCGGCGTTGATGTGCTTCTTGGCGAGCTCCTCGGCGGCCTTGAGCGCGTAGCTCATGCCCATCGACCACGCCACCAGCGTGACGTGGTTGCCCGGCCGCACCACCTTGGCCTTGCCGATCGGCACCACATAGTCGTCGAGCTTGGGCACCGGACCCGAATGGCCGTAGAGGATCTCATTCTCCAAAAAGATCACCGGATTGGGATAGCGGATTGCGGATTTCAGCAGCCCCTTGGCGTCGGCCGCCGTATATGGGGCGATCACGGTGAGGCCGGGGATGTGGGAATACCAGGCCGAATAATCCTGGCTGTGCTGGGCCCCCACGCGGGCGGCCGCGCCGTTCGGACCGCGGAACACGATCGAGCAGGCCATCTGCCCACCCGACATATAAAGAGTCTTGGTGGCCGAGTTGATCAGCTGGTCCATCGCCTGCATGGCGAAATTGAAGGTCATGAACTCGACGATCGGCTTGAGGCCCGCCATCGCGGCGCCGACCCCCAATCCGGTAAAGCCGTGCTCGGTGATGGGCGTATCGACGACGCGGTCGGCGCCGAATTCCTGCAGCAGGCCCTGCGTCACCTTGTAGGCGCCCTGATATTCGGCGACCTCTTCGCCCATGACGAAAACGTCGGCATCGCGCCGCATCTCCTCCGCCATGGCGTCGCGCAGCGCCTCGCGCATCGTCATGGTGACCATCTCGGTGCCTTCCGGAACATCCGGCTCGGGCTCGGCGGCGGGCTGCGGCGGCGTCGCGACGGCGGATTGCGGCTCGGCCGGCGCCTCGGCCTGCTCGGCGGGCGACCCCTGCGCGTCCGATGACGCGGCGGGGGGCGCGGACTCCGCCCCCTTCTGCTGCTGCGCAGGCTGCTCCTGCGCCTCGGTCTTCTGCTTCGCCGGAACCTCGGCGTGGAAGTTGTTGAGCGCGCCGGCGTCCTCGCCTTCCGACAGGATGACGGCGATCGGCGTGTTCACGGCGACGTCGGCGGTTCCTTCCGGCACCAGGATCTGTCCCAGCGTTCCCTCGTCGGTCGCCTCCACCTCCATCGTGGCCTTGTCGGTCTCGATCTCGGCGATGATGTCGCCCGATTTCACCTTGTCACCCTGCTGCTTCACCCATTTGGCGAGGTTTCCCTTCTCCATCGTGGGCGACAGCGCTGGCATCAATACGGGGATCGGCATCGGGTTCCTGGTGCTCGTGCTTTCGGTGTCGCGCTATCAGCGGGTGACGTCGGTCCACAACTCGGCGGGATCGGGCTCGGGGTCGTGGGTGGCGAATTCGGCCGCTTCGTTGACGATCTTGCGGATCTCGGCGTCGACCGCCTTCAGGATTTCCTCGCTCGCCCGCTTGGCGGCGAGCATGCGGGCGCGCACCTGCTCGATCGGGTCGTGTTCGGTGCGCACTTTCTCGACCTCCTCGCGGGTCCGGTATTTGGCGGGATCGGACATCGAGTGGCCGCGGTAGCGGTAGGTCATCATCTCCAGGATATAGGGTCCTTTGCCGTCGCGGCACCATTTCACCGCCCGGTCGCCCGCCGCCTTGACGGCGCGCACGTCCATGCCGTCGACCTGCTCGCCCGGGATGTCGAAAGAGGCGCCGCGCTTGGAAAAATCGGTCTGCGCAGTGGCGCGGTTCACCGCGGTGCCCATGGCGTACCGGTTGTTCTCGATGATGTACACGACCGGCAGTTTCCACAGCTGGGCCATGTTGAAGCTTTCGTAGACCTGCCCCTGGTTGGCGGCGCCGTCGCCGAAATAGGTGAGGCTCACATTGTCGTTCTTGCGGTAGCGGTTGGCGAAGGCAAGCCCGGTGCCGAGCGAGACCTGGGCCGCCACGATGCCGTGCCCGCCATAAAAATGTTTGGCGACGCTGAACATGTGCATCGAGCCGCCCTTGCCCTTGGAATAGCCGTGGCGCCGTCCCGTGAGCTCGGCCATCACGCCCTTCGGGTCCATGCCGCAGGCCAGCATATGGCCGTGGTCGCGGTAGCCGGTGATGACCTGGTCGCCTTCCTTGATCGCCATCTGCATGCCGACCACCACGGCTTCCTGGCCGATATAGAGG
>DATBBS010000117.1:0-3619 GCA_036270895.1 Xanthobacteraceae bacterium | reverse complement strand
GCTGGACCCATACGGCGGCGAGATCGCCTTCGCGGATCACCGCATCCATCGGAACGGCGGGCGCCGGCACGCTCGCCCCGAACGCGATCTTGAAGGTGGCGAACATCTCGGCCTTGAGCGCGCCGTCCGGATTGGCGATTTCCGAGCGCACGATCATGCGCCGCGTCGGCGCGTCGAACAGGGCGCCGACATGGGTGATGCGGGCCTTGAAGACGCGCTGCGGCACCGCCATCACCTTGACGTCGACGTCCTGGCCGACCTTGATGAACGGGATGTCGATCTCGGGCACGAGCGCTTTCAGCCACATGGTGGAGAGGTCGGCAATGACGTAAAGCTGCTCGCCCTGATCGTTGCGCACGAACTGGCCGGGCCCGACCTTGCGGGCCACGACGGTGCCGTCGATCGGGCTGTAGATCGGGACCGACCGCCGGATCCTTCCCTTGTCCTGCAGTTCGGCGATTTCGCCGTCCGTCAGCCCGACGATGCGCAGCCGGCTGCGGCCGGCGTCGACCGCGGATTCCGCCATGGTCAGATCATTCTGCGCTCCGACGAGCTGGGCCTGTGCCTGCTGCCAGTCCTTCAGCGCTCCCGCCTGGCCTTCATAGAGACCGCCGTGGCGCCGCTCGACGATCTTCGCGAGGTCGAGCTGCGAGCGGGCCTTGTTCAGCGTGGCGGCGGCGGCAAGGAAATCATTCTGCGGCAGCACGATTTCCGGGCTGTCGATCTCGAGCAGCGGGGCGCCGCGCGCGACCTTGTCGCCGATCTTGGCCAAGAGCCGGATCACGCGACCGGAGAACGGCGTCAGCACCGCCGTGCTGGCATCCTCGTTGTAGGCGATCTGCCCGACCGCCGATTTTTCGAGACGGAACGGACGCGTCTCCACTTTCACGACGCCGAGCTGCCGCAGCTGGTCCGCCGTGACCTGGATGCTGTCGTCCTTTTTGGGCGGCCCCGGCGTCTCGGCCGAAACGTCCAGGCACCCGCCGAGCCCGAGGGCGGCGACAACCACCGCCAAGCAGGTGACCGCCGAGCGGTTAACCGCCAAGCGGGTAACCGCCAAGCGGGCGGCTGCGACGCGACGCCCGCCGCCGGAGCCGCGCCGATCGGCAGGCCCCCCCGCTGTCGCGGCCGCATGGAACGGGTCCGGGATCATGTCTGCGTAGCGTCTCCAGCGACCGACGTGCCATTGAGGCGTCACGGTTGTGTCGAATCACTTTTCGTCTGGCACCACTCTGGCACCCCTTTTCTCCGCTGTCCGGTCGCGCGAGTCCAGTCGCCCGGATGGGCCAGGAACCCGGAACGGGAACTTGGTGCAGGCTGGGCCGCCCGCGTGTATGGAGTACCGGGATTATGATGAACCCATCGCCGCAAGCACCTTTGGTCGACACGCCCGGATTTGCGGCGCGGCGCGTCGCCGCCGATATCCTGGACGGCGTGCTGCGGCGCAAGCGGCCGCTCGACGAGCAGCTCGACGGCAAGGGCGCGCATGTGGGGCTCGCCCATCTGGAGGACCGCGACCGCGCGCTGGTGCGCCGCATCGTGGCGACCGTGCTGCGCCGGCTCGGCTCGCTGCGCCATGTGGTGGCGGGCTTTCTCGATCGCGGCCTGACGGACGCGCCGCGTACCGAGATCGCGCTCCTGATCGGCGCGGCGCAAATCCTGCTGCTCGACGTGCCCGACCACGCGGCGGTCGATCTGTCGGTGCGGCTGGTGCAGGCGGATCGCCGCGCCAACCGCCATGCCGGGCTGATCAACGCCGTGCTAAGGCGGATCGCCCGCCAAGGCAAGGCGCGGCTCGCCGCGCTCGACCCGATCGCGCTCGATACGCCGGAATGGCTGATGCAGCGCTGGGTCGCCGCCTATGGGAGCGACACCGCGCGCGCGATCGCGCTCGCCAATTCGCACGAGCCCGCCCTCGACCTCACGGTCAGGGGCGACGCGACGGAATGGGCCGCCAAGCTGCGCGGCCGCGTGCTGCCGACCGGAACGGTGCGCATGGTGCCGCACGGACCGGTGCCCTTGATGCCCGGTTTCGCCGAGGGCGCCTGGTGGGTGCAGGACGCGGCCGCCGCGCTGCCGGCCCGCCTGCTCGGCGACGTCGGCGGGCTTGAGGTCGCCGATCTGTGCGCCGCGCCGGGCGGCAAGACCCTGCAGCTCGCCGCGGCGGGCGCCCGCGTCACCGCGGTCGACCGCTCTGAGCTGCGTCTCGGCCGCCTCAAGGACAACCTGCGGCGGCTCGGCCTTGCGGCCGAGACCGTCGCTGCCGATGCGGCGGCGTGGACCGGCGGTCCGTTCGACGCCGTGCTGGTCGATGCCCCCTGCTCGTCGACCGGCACCATCCGCCGGCACCCCGACATTTCCTGGCTCAAGCGGCCGGCCGATCTCGCCGGGCTGGTGGCGCTGCAGCGCCGGCTGATCGAGCGCGCGATCGTGCTCACCCGGCCGGGCGGCACCATCGTGTTCTGTACCTGCTCGCTCGAGCCGGAGGAGGGCGAGCACGCCGTCGCGGGCGTCCTGGAGGCCCATCCGGGGCTCCGGCTGAATCCAATTTCGCCCAGCGAATTCAGCGACTTGAGCGAGTTCATCACGCCCCGCGGGGAGCTTCGTACCCTGCCCAGCGGATGGCCCGATCCCGACCCCCGCATGGCGGGGCTCGACGGCTTCTACGCGGCCCGGCTGGAGCGGACCTAACCGCATCACCGGCGCGGTTGCCCTCTTGTCACACTCGGGTATGGTGTCGCCCGAGCGCCTTTTCGGGCGAGCCCGTCCCGAAATCCGGGACAGACATCGCCTCGCCTAGAACATGAGCCAATTATCGAACCTCGGGCGTCTACCGGAACACGCTCAAGCGCGGCGGGCCGGGACGCCCGTGCACCAAAGGGGCCTCTCGTTCATGGTGCGTGTGTCACTGGCGGACCGCGGCAGGCTGTCGTGGCTGGCGCTGCGACGCGGCCTCGCCCACCTTGCGGCCCGCATCGTCACGCATCCGCTCGTGCAGCGCCCGGCCTGGTTCGGTCGGGCCGAACGGCTGGTGATCGCGCCGCAGGATCTGCGCACCGCCGACCACACCCGCGCGGCCGAGATCTACGGCGGACGCTTCGCCTTCGCGGGCAAGGTCGTGGTGTGCGACGGGCGCTCGCCCTTCGAGATGGTGCCCCCCTCGGAGGAATGGGCCGAGACCCTGCTGAATTTCGGCTGGCTGCGCCATCTGCGCGCCGCCGAATCCACCATCACGCGCGCCAATGCGCGCGCCATGGTGGACGAATGGATCACCCTGCAGGGCTTCTGGCATCCGCTCGCCTGGCGGCCCGAGACGGTGGCGCGCCGCATCATCGCCTGGATCACCCAGGCGACCCTCATCCTCGACGACGCCGACATCCGCTTCTATCGCCGCTTCCTGCGCAACCTGACCCGGCAGGTGCGCTACCTGCGCTGGCTCGCGCGCAACACGCGCGACGGCGTGCCCCGCCTGCAGGCCTATATCGCGCTCTGCTATGCGTCGCTCGCCATGGCGGGCCAGATCGGCCATCTGCGCGGCGCCACGCGGCGGCTCGCCGCCGAGCTCGATCGCCAGATCCTGCCCGACGGCGGCCATATCAGCCGCAATCCGGGCGCGCTG
>DATBBS010000116.1:0-6742 GCA_036270895.1 Xanthobacteraceae bacterium | reverse complement strand
CGGCGACGCCGAGGCGCTCGCGGTCTTCATCCGCAAATGGATCGAGCAGGCCGGACGGCAGGCATCGGTCAAGTTCATCGCGGGCGAAAGCTATGGCGGCTTTCGTGCGCCGAAGGTCGCGCGCAAGCTGCAGGAGCAGGGCGTCGGCATTCGCGGGCTGGTGATGATCTCGCCGGTCATCGACTTCGGCGGCTTCGGCGAGCGGCGGCATGTGCCGATGTCATGGGTCGCGCATCTCCCGTCGATGGCGGCCGCAACCCTCGACCGCACGGGTAAATTCGATCGCGAGGCCCTGCGCGAGGTCGAGCGCTACGCGGCGGGCGACTATCTGCTCGACCTGCTCAAGGGCGAACGCGACACGGCCGCGGTCGCGCGCATCAGCAGCCGGGTGGCGGCCCTCACGGGACTCGATCCCGCGCTGGTGAAGCGGCTCGCCGGCCGGATCGACAGCGGCACGTTCCTGCGCGAAGCGCACCGCGATCAGGGCCTGGTCGGCAGCGCCTATGATCCGAACATCACCGCCTACGATCCATACCCGACCTCGCCGACCTCGCATTTTTCCGACCCCGTGCTCGACGACACGCGCGCGCCGATCACCGCCGCGATGACCGATCTCTACCAGCATGTCCTCAATTGGCGGGTCGATCAGCCGTATCAGCTGCTCAACCGCGAGGTCAGCTCGCGCTGGGATTGGGGGCGCGGGCGCAGCCCGCCCGAGGTGGTGGACGATCTGCGCAACAACCTCGCGAACGATCCCATGGTGCGTGTCCTCGTCGCGCACGGCGCGAATGATCTCGTCACGCCCTATTTCGGAAGCCAGCTCCTGCTCGACCAGCTCCCGGCCTATGGATCTGCCGACCGCCTGAAGCTCGCGGTCTACGGCGGCGGCCACATGTTCTACAACCGCGAGGCTTCGCGCCGCGGGCTGCACGACGACACCGAGGCGATGTTTCGCGCCGCCCTGAAGGCGGCGGAGGCCGGGGAGTAGCCGAAGCCTGTCCGGCGCCCTCGCGCGCGAAAACACCTGGATTCATCGGGACGCCGCATGACCCGCAGCTCGCAGCGTGACGCCTGGCCCGACCTTCCCTACAAGGCCTGGGCCGACACCTGCGCCACCCTTCATTTGTGGACGCAGGTCGTGGGCAAGATCCGGCTCGCCCTCACGCCCTGGCTCAATCACTCCTGGCATGTGCCGCTCTATGTCACGGCGCGCGGCCTGACCACGTCGCCGATCCCTTGCGGCGAGCGCTTCTTCGAGATCGATTTCGACTTCGAGAAACAAGTGCTCGACATCGCGACGAGCGACGGCGCCCGCAAGCGAATCCCCCTGGAGCCGCGATCGGTCGCGGAGTTCTACGCGCTGGTGATGGCGGCGCTCGCAGATCTCGGCATCCGGGTCGAGATCAATGAATTGCCGAGCGAGATTGCGGGGGCTGTGCGGTTCAGCCAGGACCGGATCCACCATGCCTATCAGGCCGACTATGCGGCGCGCTTCTGGCGCGTGCTGCTCGACGCCGACCGCGTTCTGAAGCAGTTCCGCACCGCCTTTATCGGCAAGAGCAGCCCGGTTCATTTCTTCTGGGGGAGTTTCGACATCGCGGTGACGCGCTTTTCCGGCCGGCGCGCGCCGCCGCACCCTGGCGGCGCGCCCGGCCTTTCCGATGCCGTGATGCGCGAAGCCTATTCGCACGAAGTGAGCAGCGCGGGCTTCTGGCCGGGCGGCGGTGCGACCGACTATGCGGCCTTCTACTCCTATGCGTATCCGGAACCCGCCGGTTTCCGGACATCCCGTGTCGAGCCCGCGGGCGCCTTCTTCGACGAGAAGCTCGGCGAGTTTCTGCTTCCCTACGACGCGGTTCGCACCGCGCCCGATCCCGACGCCGCGCTGCTGGCCTTCCTTCAAAGCACCTACCGGGCGGCCGCCGACGCCGGCAAATGGGACCGCGCGGCGCTCGAATGCGCGATCGGTCTTCCGGGGGTGCCGCGGCCGGTTTGACGAAGGCGGCGCTTCGCCACGGTCATTGTCGGGCCGGCGGCTCTCAGGAGGGCGAGGCCGCGCTTTCGTATTCCCCGCTGAGCTCCAGCCACTGCTCTTCGGCGCCCGCGAGCGCGGCGGCCGCCTCGGCGCGCTCCTTGGCGAGCTTGGCGGCGCGTGCGGGGTCGCGGTCGTAGAGTGTCGGATCCGACAGCGCCTGGTCGATCTCGCCCACGCGCTTGCCGAGCTTCGCCATGTCGGCCTCGATGGCGGTGATGCGGCGCTTGAGCGGGGCGAGCTCGGCACGTCTCTCCGCGGCGGCGCGCCGCGTCTCGCTGCGCGTGCGGCGCTCGTCGGATTTCGAGGCGCCGCCCCGGCCCTCGTCGTCTTTCGAGAGCACCAGACGGCGATAGTCGTCGAGGTCGCCCTCGAAGGGCGCGACGCCGCCATCCTGCACCAGCCACAGCCGGTCGGCGCAGGCCTCCAGCAGATAGCGGTCATGCGACACCAGGATCACGGCGCCCGCAAACCCGTTGATCGCCTCGATCAGCGCCGCCCGGCTGTCGATGTCGAGATGGTTGGTCGGCTCGTCGAGCACGACCAGATGCGGCCCCTCGAAACACGCGAGCGCGAGCAGCAGGCGCGACTTCTCGCCGCCCGACAGCTTGGCGACCGGCGTGTCGGCGGCGGCGCCCGGAAAGCCGATCGCGCCGGCGCGGGCGCGCACCTTGGCCTCGGGCGCGTCCGGCATCAGACGGCGAACGTGATCATAGGCGCTCCCCGCCGGATCGAGCTCGTCGAGCTGATGTTGGGCGAAATAGGCGACCTTGAGCCGGTCGGCGCGGGTGATGCGGCCCTCGCTCGGGGCCAGCCGGCCGGAAATCAGCTTGGTGAGCGTCGATTTGCCGTTGCCGTTCTGTCCCAGGAGCGCGATGCGGTCGTCGTTGTCGATGCGCAGCGTCAAGCGCCGCAGCACGGGCTTGCCCGGCTCATAGGCGGCCGCGACACCGTCGAAGGCGATGATCGGCGGCGACAGCAGCCGCTCGGGCTCCGGGATCACGATCTCGCGCACCTCGTCGGCGACGCGCGCCGCCACCGGCTCGAGCTTCGCCAGCAGCTTGAGGCGCGACTGCGCCTGGCGCGCCTTGCTGGCGGTGGCGCGGAAACGGTCCACGAAGGCGGTGATCCGCTTGCGCTCGGCCTCCTGCTTCCTGGCGAATTTCTGGTCGAGCGCCTGGCGCTCGCGGCGCTGGCGCTCGAACGACGTGTAGCCGCCGCGGTAGAAGGTCAGCCGGCGGTTGTCGAGATGGAGGATGGAATCGACCGCATTGTCGAGCAGATCGCGGTCATGGCTGATCACGATGACGGTGTGGGGATAGCGCGCGATGTGCTCCTCGAGCCAGAGCGTGCCCTCGAGATCGAGATAGTTGGTCGGCTCGTCGAGCAGCAGCAAATCGGGCTGCGCGAACAGGACCGCCGCAAGCGCGACGCGCATGCGCCAGCCGCCGGAGAATTCCTGGCAGGCGCGCTGCTGGTCCTGATGCGAAAAGCCGAGGCCCGCGAGGATCCCGGCCGCGCGCGCGGGCGCCGCATGGGCGCCGATGTCGGCGAGCCGCGTCTGGATCTCGGCGATGCGATGGGGATCGCTGGCGCGCTCCGCCTCGGCGAGCAGCGCGCCGCGCTCGCGGTCGGCGGTGAGCACGATCTCGGTGAGGCTTTCCGGGCCGTCCGGCGCCTCCTGCGGCAGACGGCCGATGCGGGCGCGGGCCGGGAGCTCGATCGCGCCGTGTTCCGGCGCGATATCGCCGGCGATCACGCGGAACAGCGTCGACTTGCCGGCGCCGTTGCGCCCGATCAGCCCGACCCGCGCGCCGGCCGGCACGCGGGCGGAAGCGCCGTCGAGCAGGCTCAGGCCGGCAATGCGCACCGAGAGGTCTTCGATCACGAGCATGCGCCCGGTATTGGCCGGACGCGCGCTCGGATGCAAGGCCTCGCGATGTCGGAGAATGCGCCGCCGGTCAGGCGACGCGAAGGGTGGCGAGGAAGTTTTCCACCTCGTCACGCATCAATTCGGATTGCCGGGCAAGTTCCGACGCGGAGTTCAGCACCAGGGTCGCCGAGGCGCCGGTCTCGGTGGCGGCCGAGGTGACGACGCCGATATTTTCTGCGACCTCGCGGGTCCCGAGCGCGGCCTCCTGGATGTTGTGCGCGATCTGCCGGGTGGCGGCCTTCTGCTGCTCAACGGCGCCCGCGACCTCGGCCGAAATGCTGTTGATCTCGCCGATGGTCTTGCAGATCGCGCTGATCGCCCCGGCGGCGGTCTGCGTTTCGCCTTGAATACCCGTGATCTGCGAGCGAATTTGTTCGGTCGCCTTGGCGGTCTGATTGGCGAGACTCTTGACCTCGGCGGCAACGACCGCGAAGCCCTTGCCGGCCTCGCCGGCGCGCGCCGCCTCGATCGTGGCGTTGAGCGCGAGCAGGTTGGTCTGCGCGGCCACGTCTTCGATCAGCTGGAGCACGTTGCCGATCCTCTCGGCGGCTTCCGCCAGGGTTATGACCGTTTTATTGGTGCGGTCGCCGTCCTCGGCCGCACGGTTGGCGACCTGCGAGGCCTGCAAGACCTGCCTGCCGATCCCGTCGAGCGATGCGTTGAATTCCTCCGAGCTCGCCGACACGGTTTGCACATGGGCGCTGGCCTGCTGCGCCGCCATGGCGACGGTGGATGCGCGGTCGGTGGTGCGTTCGGCGGTCTCCGACATCGATTCAGCGGTCTTGCGCAATCCTTCGGCCGCCGCGGACACCGCTTCCACCACCTTTTTGATGCTGACCTCGAAACGTTGGGCCATCTCGACCATCGTGTGCTGGCGTTCGGTCCGCGTCCGCTCTTCGAGCTGCTGACGCTCGACCGCAAGCTCATTGGCGCGGCGCTGCCCCTCGGCCATCGCAGCCAGCGCGTGCTCGTTGTTGCTCAGAAGTTTCGCCAGATAGACGGTGAGCCAGATCAGCACCGCACATTCGATGACGACGATGCCCGCATGCAGCACGACGCGCCCGAGATTGGCGCCGTCGGGAAACACGGCGAGCGGCATGAGGAAATTGAGGCCGAGATGGTGGAGTGCCGTGACGGCGGCCGCCAACACGATGACTTGCCAGTCGCAGAATGCCGTGAGCATGGCGAAAGTGGCGAAGTAGTACATGTGCACGTCGGTTTGCATCTGGCCGTGCCCCAGCCAGACCAGCAGGGACACCATCGTGACCTGGGCGATCGCGATCGCGTAGCGCGCCAGCGGGCCTTCGCGGTCATACAGCCAGGCGGTGGTCGCAATTCCGGCGGCCGCCACGCCGGTCACCGTGCCGGCGAGCCAGTGGGTCCCATTGGCGAGTCCGACGACCGCCAGCACGGCGACATGCGCCCAAAGCCAGATGACGAAAAACCGCCCCACCACGATGCGGAGACGGCACAGGCTTTCGTTCTGCAATTTCCCCTCCCGTTCGGTCCGGCTATCCCGAAGGATCTGTCCGGCCCGCCAAGCACCCGCCCAAGGTCGCTGGATCGATCACCGCCCAGGCACCGGCCGCATAGAGTCGATCGATCAAACCGGGATCGTCACTCTGCACCACCACGATGGCATCGATGATCCCGCGCCGCACAACCAGTCCGCCCGCTTGCGCGACCCGGGCGAAAGCAAGTTCTCCACCCGTCCAAGGAGAGAAGACGGCGGCCACCTGTTTCCCGTCGCGCGGCTGAGCCTGAAGCGCCGCCATCGCGACAACGCTGAGGGCCGTGAAGAAGGCTGCCGCAACTACGGCTTGTTTCGCGCGTGAAGACTCCACTGAAAATTGCCTCCACGACAGCAGCCACGATTCAACGATCGTGCGCTGCGTCGCGCCACGATGGTTGAAAAGGGTAAATGAAGGATGAGAGTTCGCGCTGCGGCCGCCGGGCCGCGGGCGCCGTGGCTGAAACGATCTATAAGGACGGGCCCGCCCGGACCACAACCTGCGGCGACGAATGATGGAGGCCCGGCGTCAGGGCGGCGCTTCAAGCGTGGAAACGCCGCCCTGTTTCTTGTCCATGGCTCCCGCCAGCGTCCACCGCTTCAACATCGCGGCTGCGCTCCGGAAGCTTCGAAGACCCTTCCGCCTCAGGCAAGGTTGAAGCGATCGAGATTCATCACCTTGTCCCACGCCGCCACGAAGTCCTTCACGAACTTCTCCTTCGAGTCCGCGCACCCATAGACTTCCGCGATGGCGCGCAGCTGCGAATGCGAGCCGAAGATCAGGTCGACACGCGTGCCGGTCCACTTGACCGCATTGGTCTTGCGGTCGCGCCCCTCGTAGAGGCCGTCGGAGCCGGCGGGCTGCCATTGCGTGCTCATATCGAGGAGGTTGACGAAGAAGTCGTTGGTCAGTGCCTCCGGCTGCTTGGTGAAGACGCCGTGCTTGGACTGTCCCGCATTGGCGCCGAGCACGCGCAGGCCGCCGACGAGAACCGTCATCTCGGGCGCCGTCAGCCTCATCAATTGTGCCCGGTCCACCAACGCCTCCTCCGGGGCCATGAATTGTTGGCCGCGGAGATAGTTGCGGAAGCCGTCAGCGACCGGCTCGAGCGGGGCGAAGGACTGCGTGTCGGTCTGCTCCTGTGAGGCGTCCATGCGTCCCGGCGTGAAAGGAACCTTCACGTTCTGCCCGGCGTCCTTCGCGGCTTTCTCGACGGCCGCGCAGCCGCCGAGAACGATCAGGTCGGCAAGCGAGACTTTCTTGCCC
>DATBBS010000115.1:0-6773 GCA_036270895.1 Xanthobacteraceae bacterium | reverse complement strand
GGCTTTCTTGGCGACCGCCTCGATCACCGCGCGGGCACGTGGATCAGTCATATGGGCCAGCCGGAACGCGACTGGATCGGCCCCGGCCGCGAGCGCCAGCTCGTCCATGAAGGACTCGACCGCGAATACGTTCCCATAGGCGCCGAGCGTACGCAGCGCGGAGACGCGTAGCGGCATCTCCTTGATCAGGTGGTTGACCACCCGCTGGCGCGGAAAGTCATAGAGCAGAACCGCGTTGCGGTCGCCGCCGCCGGCCGGCTGCGGGATGCCCTTCGGCGGCGCCGGTTTCTTGGGCTCGGCCAGATACCACGCGGCCAAAAGATTGACGCCGCCCGGCTCCGGTCGCATCGAATGGGTGTTGCTCCAGACCTCGTAGTTCCAATCGACGATGCGGCCGTCGCTGACCGCCCCTTTCGCCTTCATCACCATGGCGGGGCCATAGGGCTCCCAGCCGAACTCGTCGTCGCGCATCCATTGCAGCCGCACCGGACGTCCAGCCGCGGCGCGCGCCAGGAGCGCGGCGTCGAGCGCCACGTCGTCGGCGCCGTTATGGCCGTAGCAGCCCGAACCCTCCGCATGGATGCAGCGAACCTCATTCGGCTTCATGCCGAGCGCTTCCGCCAGATTGCCGCGGTTGGGGAACACGCCCTGCGAATGGGTCCACACCGTCATCTTGCCGTCCTTGAGTTCGGCCAGCGCGCAGGACGGACCGATCGAGCCATGCGCGATATAGGGCTTGCGATAAGTCGCCTCGAGCACCTTGGGGGCGGCCGCGTTGGCCGCCGGCGCACCGGTGGGGGCGGGCTGCTTTTCGCTGATGACCGTATCCTCGGTCGGCAGCGACAGCAGGTGATCGTGGATCTTCGCCGAATCCGGCAACGGCGGCCCGAGCGTCCACTTGGCGCTCTTGGCCAGCTCCCCGCGCGCCTTGATGGCCTGCTCCTCGCGCTCCGCAATGACCCCGAGGAAGCTGCCGTCGCGCACGACCGCGACCACGCCCGGCAGCGCCTTGGCGGCCGCCTCGTCGACGCCCTCGAGCTTCGAGCCCGGGCGCGGCGGCCGCACCACGCGGCCGTGCAGCATGCCGGCTGGTCGCATGTCCTGCACATAGGCCGGTCCACCGGTGACCTTGTTCGGGATATCGAGGCGCGGCACCGAGGTGCCGACGATCATGTGCGACGTCACCGGCTTCGGCGGCACCTTGCCGGTCACCTCGCGCTTGAGATCGAGCGCGGCGGCAAGCTCGCCATAGGTGACTTTTTTTCCGTCGGCGCTGCTGATCGTGCCGTCCGACAGCTTGAGCATGTCGGGCGCGACGGCGAGTTTCTTGGCGGCGGCGTCGACCAGGATCGCCCGCACCTCGGCGCCCGCCAGGCGCAGCGCCGTGCCGCTATATTCGATCGACTGGCTGCCCGAGGTCACGCCCTCGTTGGGCGTGCGGCCAGTGTCGCCCGACATCATGTGGATGCGCGCAAGCGGCAGGTCGAGCTCCTCGGCGGCGATCTGGGCGAGCGCCGTCAGGATGCCCTGCCCGAGCTCGACCTTGCCGGTGAAAACCGTGGCGCTGCCGTCCGCATCGATGCGGATCCAGGCATCGAGCATGCGATTATTTTGCAGACTGCCCGGAAGCGTCGGCTGCTGGGCGAGCGCGAGCTTGGGATCGAGCGAGAACGCGACCACGAGGCCGCCAAGCCCGGCCGTGAAGTCGCGACGTGAGATCATCGGGGCGTTCATGTCAGCTCCTCCCCGCGGTCGCGGCGGCACGCAGCACCGCACGGACGATCCGGTTATGGGTGCCGCAGCGGCACAGATTAAGCGCCAGCCCTTCGCGCACCTGCTCCTCGCTGGGATGCGGCGTGCCGTCGAGGAGTCCCTTCGCGGTCATGATCATGCCGTTGATGCAGTAGCCGCACTGGACCGCCTGCTCGGCGATGAAGGCCTGCTGGAGCGGATGCGGCTTGTCCAGGCTGCCGAGACCCTCGATCGTGACCACTTCGGACTCGCCGACCTCCGCCACCGGCACCATGCAGGAGCGCGTCGGCTGTCCATCGATCAGGACGGTGCAGGCCCCGCATTGCCCCAAGCCGCAGCCGAATTTGGCACCGTTGAAACCGAGATCGTTGCGCAAGACGTAGAGCAGCGGCGTATCCGGCTCGGCCGGAACGCTGCGCACCGCGCCGTTCACCTTCAGGCTGATGGTCATAACGAAGCGTCTCCCTATTGGGGGCAATGTGGCGGGCGTTGCGCGGCCGCCTTTGGGCGAGTCGGGCGCATTTTGCGCCGCACCGACCCGACCGTCGAGAGCCTTGCCGATCTTTATGGCGGCGGAATGTCGCCGCGCAGCCACCCCTCCCGGGTCAGGCTTGCGAAATCCGAAAACCTGCCGCCGACGATCGCCGCCCGCATGCCCTGCATCAGGTCCTGGTAGTAGAACAGGTTTGCGATGCTGAGCAGCATGGCGCCGAGCGTCTCGTTCGCCTTGACTAGATGGTGGAGATAAGCGCGGGAATAGTCGCGCGCCGCCGGACACCGGCTCTCCGCGTCGAGCGGACGCGGGTCGGCGGCGTGGCGCGCATTCTTGAGATTGATCGGGCCGAAGCGCGTGAAGGCGAGGCCGTGCCGGCCATTGCGGGTCGGCAGCACGCAGTCGAACATGTCGATGCCGCGCGCGACCGCTTGCAGAAGGTCATCCGGCGTGCCGACGCCCATGAGATAGTGCGGCCGCTCGGCCGGCAGATACGGCATGACCTCCTGGATCATCGCCAGCATCACGTCCTGCGGCTCGCCGACCGCAAGGCCGCCGATCGCATAGCCGTCAAAACCCATCCCGGCCAACGCGCGGGCGCTTTCGGCTCGCAGGCCCTTGTGGTCGCCGCCTTGCACTATACCGAAGAGCGCGCCGCCGGCCGGCGCTGCCTCGAAGGCTCGCTTGCAGCGTTCGGCCCAGCGCAGCGACAGTCGCGTGGCGCGCGCGATATCGTCCGGCGGCGCCGGCAGCCTGAGACATTCGTCGAGTTGCATCGAGATATCGGCGCCGAGCAGCTGCTGGATCTCGATCGCGCGCTCCGGCGTGAGGTCGACCGCGGCGCCATCGAGATGCGAACGGAACGCCACCCCGTTCTCGTCGACCTTGCGTAGGCTGGCGAGCGACATGACCTGGAAGCCGCCGGAATCGGTCAGGATCGGATGCGGCCAGTTGATGAAGCGATGCAGGCCGCCGATCGCCGCGATGCGCTCGGCGCCGGGGCGCAGCATCAAGTGATAGGTATTGCCGAGCACGATGTCGGCGCCGGCCTCCCTGACCTCGTGCCAGTGAACGCCCTTGAGGGCGCCCTGCGTGCCGACCGGCATGAAGGCGGGCGTGCGCACCATGCCGTGCGGCGTGCGGATCTCGCCCGCGCGCGCGGCGCCATCGCGGTGCAGCAGCTTGAAACCAAAAGGCTCCGCCATGGTCAGCTCGCGCCGCGAAACAGCAGGCAGGCGTCGCCGTAGGAATAGAAGCGGTAGCCCGTGGCGACCGCATGCGCATAGGCGCGTTTCATCGCGTCGAGCCCGCTGAAGGCAGCCACCAGCATGAACAGGGTCGAACGCGGCAGGTGAAAATTGGTCATCATGACGTCGACGGCGCGAAATCGATAACCCGGCGTGATGAAGATCGACGTCTCGGCCGAGAAGGGGCGGATCACGCCGTCATCGCGGGCCGCGCTTTCCAGCAGCCGCAGCGACGTCGACCCGACCGCGACGATGCGGCCGCCCTGCCGGCGCGCCGCATTGAGAGCATCGGCGGTCGCCGCGTCCAGGCTTCCGTATTCGGCATGCATCGCATGGGCGGCGGTATCCTCGGCGGTCACCGGCAGGAAGGTGCCGGCCCCGACATGCAGCGTCACCGTGCGCAACCCGATGCCGCGCTCGGCAAGGCGCGCCACCAGGGCGTCGGTGAAATGCAGTCCCGCCGTCGGCGCCGCGACCGCGCCTTCCTGGCGGGCGAAACGGGTCTGATAGTCGGCGCGGTCCTGCTCGTCGGCGGCGCGACGGGCCGCGATGTAGGGCGGCAACGGCATATCGCCGCGCTCCGCGATCGCCTGGTCGAGCACGGGGCCGTGGAATGCGAAGCTCAGCGTCACCTCGCCGCGCTCGCCCTTGTGCTCGACGGTGGCGTCGAGCTGTCCGAGAAAGCAGACTTTCCCCTCCTCGCCGAAACGCACCACGTCGCCGACATCGAGCTTCTTGGCCGGCCGCACCAGCGCGCGCCAGCGCGCGCCGTCGAGCCGCCGGATCAAGGTCGCTTCGATTCTCGGCTCGGTCGCGCGGCCGATCCGCCGGCCATGCAGCGCCGCCGGAATGACCTTGGTGTCGTTGACGACGACCTGATCGCCTGCCCGCAACAGATCAGGCAGATCGCCCACCAGGCGGTCCTCGGCGTCGGCGCCCGGCCGCACCACCAGCAGGCGGGCGGCGTCGCGCGGGTGCACGGGCCGCAGCGCGATGCGGTCCGGCGGCAGGTCGAAATCGAACAGGTCGGTCCGCATGAAAATCCAAGCACCCGCCGTCGTCCGTCAAGGCAAAGCGCAGACGCGGGTGGCGCCTCGGGGTGACGGCGGCGGTTGAGCGTTTCGCGGCCTCCCCGCGGCTTGACCCGGGGAACGCCGCCAAAATGCGATCAAATACGAAACTTACGCGTCCGCCGCCATGTGGGCCTTGATGATCTTGTCGGGGTCGCGCACCGGCTCGCCGCGCTTGATCTTGTCGATATTCTCCATGCCCTCGGTCACCTTTCCCCACGCCGTATACTGGCCGTCGAGGAAGCGGGCATCGTCGAAGCAGATGAAGAACTGGCTGTCGCCGGAGTCCGGGCTCTGGGCGCGCGCCATCGAGACGGTGCCGCGCACATGCGGCTCGCGATTGAACTCGGCCTTGAGCTTCTGGCCGGACCCGCCGGTCCCGGTGCCCTCCGGGCATCCGGTCTGCGCCATGAACCCCTCGATCACACGGTGAAAAACCACGCCATCATAGAAGCCCTCGCGCACCAGCTCCTTGATGCGCGCCACATGTCCGGGCGCGAGGTCGGGTCGCATCTCGATCACCACCTTGCCCTTCGTGGTGTCGAGGATCAGCGTATTGTCGCCCGCTTGGCTCATCGTTCTAGACTCCTTTTGCATTTCGCCAGTCGACGAAGGGAAAGATATTGGGACGTCCCGCCACCGCATTGCCGAGCCGTTCGGAGAAGGGCAGCGGCGTGCAGGTATCGATGGCGGCGACCGCTACGCGCTGGTAGAGCGCCCGGGTCTCGGGCGAGGCCTCCTGCGTCACGAAGGTGAAGCGTGGTTCGCCCAGGATTTCGCCCGATTTGGTGAAGGTCAGCATCACCGTCACCCGCATGCCGGGCCTTGCTTGTGCGACCGGAGGCAGATGCGCCGACCAGCAGATGCCGAGCGCCAGACCGATGTCCTTGAGGGTGTTGAGCACCGGCGGGCCCTCCCCGGCCCAACCCTGGCTCGTCGCCATCATGCCGACGACCACGCAGCCGGCGAGGACGACATGTCGGACGATCGATTTCGCGTCGGGTCGGGCGCCGTCGGTCATGGATGGGTCTCTTGGCCATGCCGGTCATCGACGACCCGCATGGCGATCGGGCGGCCCGCGACGGCGCCGCCCATCCCGGCGCTGAACGGCAGCGGCGTGCAACGCGCCAGCGCCTGTGTGATGGCTTCGCGATAGACCTGCCGGGTGTCGTCGCCGACGCCGGGCGTTGCATAGGTCAGGCGTGGCTCGCCGATGAGTTCGCCGTTGCGTTTGAAAGCGAAGCGGACGGACATTTGCATGTCGGGCCGCGCGCGGTCCTCATCGGGCGGTTGCCAGCACGCGCGCAGGGCCGCGAACATATCGGCGATCGTGTCGACCGGATGGTCGGATTCGACCGGCTTGCCCTCGTGCGATTGGGCGCTGTCGATCGTCAGCTGCAGGTTCTCGCCCAACGGAAACGGATACTCCGGAAGACAGGGCCCGTGATTAAACACGCTGCAGACGGTCGGTGCGCAGGGCTGGCGGCTGAAAACGCTGCAGACCGTGCCCCCGAACTGCCCGACACGTCCGAGGTGACCGATCCGTCCGAACTGCCCAACATGTCCGAAGTGACCGAGCCGTCCGAACTGCCCGACGCGTCCGAAGTGACCAATCCGTCCGGCATGCCCCACATGTGCGACATGTGTGCCATGCCCGAAGTGCCCGTCGCGCGCCGATGCGGGTGCGCTCGCCGTCACGCACGCCAATCCGCCCGCGAGGGCGTATCGTGCGAGCCGTCTCACTTCGCGTCGGCCGCCACCTGGACTTTGGTCATCTTGTCGGGATTTTGCACGGGCTCGCCTTTCTTGATCTTGTCGACCACATCCATGCCGGACACGACCTCGCCGATTACCGTGTACTGATTATTCAGCGCCGGACCATCCGCATACATGATGAAGAACTGGCTGTTGGCGGAGTTGTTGTTTCCGCCCTTGCGGGCCATGCCGACGATGCCGCGCTTGTAGGGGACGTTGGAGAATTCGGCCTGCAAATCGGGATATTTCGAGCCGCCGGTGCCGTTGCCGTTCTGGCCGTCCCCGGTCTGCGCCATGAAGCCGGCGATCACCCGGTGAAACGGCACGTTGTCGTAGAAATGCTCGCGCGCCAGGGTCTTGATGCGCTCGGCATGCTTGGGCGCGATGTCGTTGCGCAGCTTGACGACGATGCGGCCCTGCGTGGTGTCGATCAGGATGGTGTTTTGGGGGTCCAGC
>DATBBS010000114.1:0-8492 GCA_036270895.1 Xanthobacteraceae bacterium | reverse complement strand
ACTTGGTTCCTCCTCGTCCGCCATGAGCTTACGCAATTTTCGCGCCGTTGAGCCGGCTTAGCCCCGTCACGATCGCGCGAGCGGATGTCGTTCAGCATAGGTTGAGGCCAACAATGGCGAAGGAAGGGCAGGTTGCAGGCCTGGAGGGCATAGCGGGCGCGCTGAAAACCGCGGCCCAAAAGGGCCCACCCCCGGTCCATCTGTGGAATCCGCCCGATTGCGGCGAGATCGACATGCGGATCGCGGCGGACGGTACTTGGTTCTACCAGAAGACTCCGATCGGACGGCCGGCGCTGGTCCGGCTGTTCGCCTCGGTGTTGCGGCGCGACGGGGATCGCTATGTCCTGGTTACCCCTGTGGAAAAGTGCGGCATCACGGTCGAGGAGGCGCCATTCCTGGCGGTCGAGCTGGTCCTCGAAGCGGCTGATTCTACCTCACGGGCGGGCGGCCGGGTCCTGCGCTTCCGCACCAATGTGGACGACTGGGTGACCTGCGGACCCGACAACCCGCTGCGTTTCGACCCCGAACCCGCGACCGGCGGGCTCAAGCCTTTCCTGCACGTGCGGCGCAATCTGTGGGCCAAAGTGACGCGGCCGCTGTTCTATGATCTCGTCGATCTCGGCGAGGAGCGTGATATCGACGGCGTGCGCATGTTCGGGGTGGCGTCGGGCACCGAATTCTTCGTCATGGCGCCGGCGGCGAGCCTCGCGGGAATGATGTGATGGATCAGACCACCGAGCCCGAGACCGGGCCCGAGACCGGGGCGAAGATCACGCACGAGTTCTTCGACCGGGCACGCGCGCGCCTCAATCTCGATGTGCCCCCGGGCCTGTTCGATCCGAACGTGCCGGTGACGCGCGGCGACCTCGACCTCGACCCCTCGGTGTGGGAGCGCGCCGGCGTCGCGGCAACCAAGCCCGCCGCCGTGCTGGTGCCGATAGTCGACCGGCCCGAGCCCGGCGTCATCCTAACCATGCGCACCGCGGAATTGCCGAGTCATGCCGGGCAGATCGCATTCCCGGGCGGCAAGATCGACCAGGGCGACCAAGGCCCGCTCGCCGCCGCGCTGCGCGAGGCCCAAGAGGAGGTCGGCCTCGATGCGCGTCTGGTCGAGCCGCTCGGCTTTCTCGATCTCTATCTCACCTTCTCCGGCTTTCGCATCCTGCCGGTGGTCGCGCGGGTCGCGCCCGGCTACGAACTCACGCTCAATGCGTCCGAGGTCGCCGACGCCTTCGAGGTGCCGCTCGACTTTCTGATGGGCCCCGAGAACCATCAGCGCCATAGCCGCGACTGGAAAGGCATCCAGCGGCATTATTACGCGATGCCCTATCAGGAGCGTTACATCTGGGGCGTTACCGCCGGTATTCTGCGCAATTTATATGAGCGGGTGTATGGGGCGTGATGTATCACTGCCGGCGTTCGTATATCCCGCTGTCTTGCGTCCGCGTCGACGGGGTGGAGGTCTGAGGTGATCCGTCTCTTTACCCTGGAGACCGCGCTGCTCATTGCGCCATTCGTCGCCTACGCGCTGTTTCTGTGGGCGACGCGCGAAGGCGTGCTCCATCCCGAGTCCTGGCCGGTGCGGGTGCTTGTCATGCTCGGGGTCATCGCGGTCGTGCTTACGGCGGCCGGGTTTGTCATTGTCGCCGAATATACCGGCTCGCCGAAGAATTCCATTTACGAGCCGGCGCATATCGAGAACGGACAGCTGGTGCCGGGGAAGATGAAGTGAAGCGCGACCTGCCAGACACGGCGTGGCTCACGACCGGCCCGCTCGCCCAACTGCTCGCGGTGCTCGACCATGCGGGCGAGCAGGCCCGCGTGGTCGGCGGCGCCGTGCGCGATGCCATGTTCGGACAACTGCCCCATGAGGTCGACATCGCCACCACCGCGATGCCGGGCGCGGTGATCGAGCGTGCGCGCGCGGCGGGCTTCAAGGCGGTGCCGACCGGAATCGACCACGGCACTATTACGGTGATCGTCGACGGCACGCCCTTCGAGGTCACGACGTTACGCGCCGACGTCGAGACCTTCGGCCGCAAGGCCAAGGTCGCCTTCGGCCGCGATTGGAAAGTCGACGCCGAGCGGCGCGACTTCACCATGAATGCGCTCTCGGTCGACCGGACCGGCGCGGTCTTCGACTATGTGGGCGGGCTCGCCGATATCGACGCGCGCCGGGTGCGCTTCATCGGCGATCCAGCCAAGCGCATCGCCGAGGACTATCTGCGCATCCTGCGCTTCTTCCGCTTTCACGCGACCTATGGCCAGGGTGCGCCCGATCCGGCAGGCCTTGCGGCCTGCCTCGCGGCGCGCGCGGGCCTGGCGCAGCTCTCGCGCGAGCGCATCCGCATGGAGACACTCAAGCTGTTGCGCGCCGCGCACGCGGCCCCAACTCTGGCCGTCATGACGGAGACCGGTCTGCTCGAGCAGGTGTTGGCCGGCGTGCCGCTGCTGGCGAGCTTCGAGAACACCTGCAAGGTCGAGCAGGCGGTGGGAGCGGAAGCCGACCCGGTGCGCCGGCTCGGCGCCCTCGCGGTCTCGGTCGCGGAAGACGCCGAGCGGCTTTGGCAGCGGCTGCGGCTTACCAATTCGGAACACGCGCGGCTCCTATCGATCGCCGACCACTGGTCGTGGGCCTCCCCCGCCCGCGGCGAAGGGCCTTCGCGCGAGCTCATCTATCGAATCGGGCCCGACCGCTATGTCGACTGCGTGCTGGTGGCCTGGTCGCGCTCGTCGGCGGGCGCCGCCGACGCGGAATGGAAAAACCTGGCGACGCTCCCGGCACGCTGGAGCGCGCCGAAATTTCCGCTCAAGGCCAAGGATTTCACCAAGCGCGGGGTCGAAAAAGGTCCGCGCTTGGGCGCCGCGCTCGCCGAAGCCGAGCAGGCATGGATCGCGGCCGGCTTCCCGACCGATCAGAGCGCGCTCGCCGCGCTCGCCGATGCGGCGGTCGCCGGAACCGACGCCGGGCCGCGCGGGGATGGGCCGTGACATCGGCGGCGGTGCTCTCCGGTCTTGCCGATATCTCAATTCCGCAACTCCTGCTGATCGCCGCGATGGGCGTGCTGACGTCGCTCATCGGCGGGGTCGCCGGTTATGGCACCGGCGCGCTGATGCCGCTGGTGCTGGTGCCGATCGTCGGACCGGAGCCGGTGGTGCCGATCATCGCGATCTCGGCGATGATCACCAATACGAGCCGTGCGACCGCGTTCAGGAAGCTGATCGACCGCCGGCGCGCCCTGATCGTGTTCGGGGCCGCCGCACCCACCTGCGTGCTCGGCGCCTATGGCTACACGCGGCTGACCGGCGCCGGCGTGATGATCCTGATCGGGACCATGCTGGCGCTGTCCGTCCCGCTCCGGCGCACGCTTCGGTCGCGCGGCTTTCACCTGGACGACAAGCGGCTTGGCGTGGCCTCGATCGCCTGGGGCGTGCTGGTCGGCGGCACCAGCGGCGCAGGAATCATCCTCTTGTCGATGCTGATGGCGGCGGGCGTCGAAGGTGCGGCGGTCATCGCCACCGACGCGGTGATCTCCGTCGCGCTCGGCGTCGTCAAGCTCACCGTGTTCGGGCTTGCCGGCGTGATCACCGGCCAGGTGATCGCGGTTGCGCTCCTGATCGGACTCGTGGCTTTTCCGGGCGCATTTCTCGCCCGCGCCCTGGTCGAACGCCTGCCGATCCATATCCATACCGCCATCCTGGATGCTGTCGTGGTGATGGGCGGCGTGGTGATGATCGTCGGCGCGGTGCGGCGGTAGGCGGGCTGGGCGCAAGGTCGCGTGAGGGTCCTTCGCCGAAAATGCTACGTCGGGCGCGGCGTCTTGGTCGGCCCGCTGTGAACGTCCTCCGCAACGGCGCCGGGGACCAGCAGCGCCTCGCCGATCAGGAAAAACAACCAGGTCACGACACCGCCGAAGACGACCCAGGCGAGAAATGTGCGTTCGTCGGCGATGACCGCGGGCGGCTCCTCGACCCAATAGAGCAGGGGCGCGTCGGGCGGGGCCCTCAAATGGTAGCGCTCGAGCGCGCGCTCGACGGCGTCCTGGGCGGGCGAGAAGGCGGTCGGCACATAGCGCACCGCGGCGCGGTAGTTCTGCTGCCAGTTGCGCGGTGTGCGATGATCGAGCGGCCCGTATCCGGTCACGACCGCCACCGCCCAGGCGGGCACGGGCGCGGCCGGCGTCCAGTTGGTGGGCACGACGGGCGCGACCCGCCACGTTCCGCCCGCCGCGGTGCCGATGTGCTTGCGCTTATCGCTGATGGCGGTGAACTCGGTCGCCACCCGTGCGTCGGTGAAGCGGAAGCGCGCCGCATAGGGGAAGTGTCGGATGTCGTTGAGCGCGATCGCTCTGGATCCGGCTCCGATGATCTGCACGTCGCAGCACAGCGCGATCACCAGGCCGACGATCGGGATCAGCAGGGCGCCGGCGAGCGTGCCAAGTCCGCTGTCGCGCCCGGCCCACAAGCCGACATTCAGTCCCACCGTGATGGCGACGAAAATGGCGAGCATCGTCCAGCCCAGACACGCGAGCGGCACGACCACCGCGGTCACCACCAGCACCGCAGCCACGCCGCGCGCGGCGGACCGCCACAGCGTCGGGCGGATCAGCCGGCGCAGGCGGCACGGAACCGCGACGGGAGCCGGCGGTTCGCTGGGCGCGAGGTTTATGGCCATTTCACCACCGGGGGCAGCGAGGAGAGAATCGAGTCGACATTGCCGCCGGTCTTGAGGCCGAAAATCGTCCCACGGTCGTAGAGCAGATTGAATTCGACATAGCGCCCGCGTCGGACCAGCTGCTCCTCACGCTGATCCCCGGTCCATGGCAGGTCCATGTTCCGCCGCACCAGCTCCGGGTAGATTTTGAGGAAGGCGCGCCCGACATCCTGGGTGAAGGCGAAATCCGCGTCCCAATCGCCCGAGGCGAGGTAATCGTAGAAAATACCGCCGGTGCCGCGCGTCTCGTTGCGGTGCTTGAGGTGGAAGTACTCGTCGCACCACGTCTTGTATTTCTCGTAGGACGCCACGGCCGCATGGGCGTCGCAGGCCGTCCGCATGGCGGCGTGGAAATCCCTCGTGTCCGGATCGTCCTGGGTCCGGCGTTGGTCGAGCACCGGCGTCAGGTCGGCGCCGCCACCGAACCAGGCCTTGGTGGTGACGACGAAGCGCGTGTTCATATGCACCGCCGGCACGTTGGGGTTGGCCGGGTGGGCGATGAGCGAGATGCCGGAAGCCCAGAAGCGTGGGTCGGTGTCGGCGCCCGGGATCTGCGCGCGAAACTCCGGAGCGAATTCGCCGAACACGGTCGAAACGTGCACGCCCACCTTCTCGAACAGGCGGCCCGTCATCATCGCCATCACGCCGCCGCCCCCGGCGGCGCCGGTCGCGTCGGCGCGCGTCCATGGGGTGCGCGCGAAACGGCCCGCCTGGTCGCCATGGAGCGCGGCCGGCGCAGCGCCTTCGAGCGCTTCGAGTGCCGCGCAGATATCATCGCGCAGCCTTTCGAACCAGGCTTTGACCCGCGCCTTGCGGCCTTCCAGGTGTCCGGCGTCCATGTTCGGTCGTTCGATGGCAAGCAGCGAATGGCGAATTGCGGATAGTAGCGATCCAGTTCTCCATTCGCCAATCGCTATTCGCTATTCCCTAGGGACTAATCACCCATTCGGCCGGTCTGCCGCATTGCCTCGCCGACCGCCATCGCGCAGGTCATCGCCACGTTGAGCGAGCGCAGGCCAGGCCGAATCGGGACTTTCAGCCGGATGTCGGCCGCCCGGTGCACCTCGTCGGGCACGCCGGAGGATTCGCGGCCGAACAGCAGGAGGTCACGCGCCTCGAACGCATGGTCGAGATAAGAGGTCGCGGATCGCGTGGTGAACAAGACGAGGCGTAGTCCCTGCGCGTGCCGCCACGTCTCGAATGCGCCCCACGACACATGCCGGACCAGCGCGACCTGGTCGAGATAGTCCATGCCGGCGCGGCGAAACGCGCGATCGCTCGTGGGGAAACCGGCCGGCTCGATGAGATGCGCCTCGATCGCCAGGCAGGCGGCGAGCCGGAGAATCGTCCCCGTATTCTGGGGGATATCAGGCTGATAAAGGGCGATGCGCATGCGACCGGCTGACGGCCGGACCGGGCCGTTCACCCATCATATCGCGATATTGCGCCAAAATGCCGATATTTAAGACCTTCGGACCGGGCTGCATCGTGCGGGCTTGCGCTCTCATGGCAAGGGTGCCAATAGAACCTCGCGAAATCGCGCCGCCTGGCCGCCGTCCCCAGGGCGGGCCGCGGCAGGATTTCCCGCCGCTATGGGGGTCGCCTCTTCGCGGGGCGCAGAAGGGGTTCGCCGCGCGGGCGGGCCGACGGAGCAGAAAGGACCACGAGCGTGACGACGATGTCTTCGGCCGAGCCGACGCGCCGCGATTTTCTCTACATCGCGACCGGTGCGATGGGCGCCATCGGCGCCGCGGCCACCCTGGTGCCGCTGATTGCCCAGATGAATCCCGATGCCTCGACCATCGCGGCCGGCGCTCCGATCCAGGTCGACCTTGCGCCCATCGCGGAGGGGCAGATCATCAAGGTCTTCTGGCGCGGCAAGCCGATCTTCATCAGCCATCGCACCAAGAAGGAGATCGACGAGGCGCGCGCCGTCCCGGTCAACAGCCTTCCCGATCCGCAGCCCGATGACGCGCGCGTCAAGCCGGGCCACGACCAGTGGCTGGTGGTGATCGGCATATGCACGCATCTCGGCTGCATCCCGCTCGCTCATCAGGGTGACTACGACGGCTGGTTCTGCCCTTGCCATGGTTCGCAATACGATTCGTCCGGCCGCATCCGGAGGGGTCCCGCGCCCGCCAACCTCCCGCTTCCCCCCTATGCCTTCGTCTCCGACAGCAAGATCCAGATCGGCTGATCATCCGGCATATTTTTTCGAGAAGACACCATGAGCGGAACTTCGACCTATCAGCCGCAGAACGCGTTTCTCAAGTGGTTCGAGCGGCGCCTGCCTGTCCTCGGCCTCGTGCATTCCAGTTTCATCGCTTATCCGACGCCGAGGAACCTCAATTACTGGTGGACCTTCGGCGGCATCCTGTCCTTCATGCTCGGCGTGCAGATCGTCACCGGCGTCGTGCTGGTGATGCACTACACGCCGCATGTCGATTTCGCCTTCAATTCCGTCGAGCACATCATGCGCGACGTGAACTACGGCTGGCTGTTGCGCTATTTGCACGCCAACGGCGCCGCGATGTTCTTCCTCGCCGTCTATGTGCACATCTTCCGCGGCATGTATTACGGCTCCTACAAGGCGCCGCGCGAGGTGCTGTGGATTCTCGGCGTGATCATCTACCTGCTGATGATGGCGACCGGGTTCATGGGCTATGTGCTGCCCTGGGGCCAGATGAGCTACTGGGCGGCGACC
Organism: Xanthobacteraceae bacterium; assembly: GCA_036270895.1. Lineage (GTDB taxonomy): Bacteria > Pseudomonadota > Alphaproteobacteria > Rhizobiales > Xanthobacteraceae > JAVDCA01. Next base: position 1,074 of record DATBBS010000114.1, on the reverse strand, counting down.
GTCATCACCAACCTGTTTTCGGCGATCCCGCTGGTGGGAGAGCCGATCGTGACATGGCTATGGGGCGGTTTTTCGGTGGGCAATCCGACGCTGCAGCGGTTCTTCTCGCTGCATTACCTGCTTCCCTTCGTGATCGCCGGCGTGGTGGTGCTGCACGTGTGGGCGCTGCACGTGGTCGGGCAGAACAATCCGACCGGCGTCGAGCCGCAATCGGACAAAGATACGGTGGCCTTCACCCCCTATGCGACCGCCAAGGACAGCTTCTTCCTGGCGATGTTCTGCATCGTCTATGCCTGGTTCGTCTTCTACATCCCGAATTTTCTCGGCCATCCCGACAACTACATCCCGGCCAATCCGGGGGTCACGCCCGCGCATATCGTGCCTGAATGGTATTACCTGCCGTTCTACGCGATCCTGCGCTCGATCCCGAACAAGCTCCTGGGCGTGGTCGCGCTGTTCTCGTCGATCCTGCTGCTTGCCTTCCTGCCATGGCTCGACACGTCGCGGGTGCGATCGGCGACCTACCGGCCGCTTTACAAGCAATTCTTCTGGATCTTCGTCGTGGTCTGCGTCGGGCTCGGCTGGCTCGGCTCGAAACCGGCCGAAGGAGGCTATGTGTGGGCCTCGCGCATCCTCACGGCCTGGTATTTCATCCACCTTCTGATCGTGCTGCCGCTGCTCGGCCTGATCGAGACGCCGCGGCCGTTGCCGAACTCGATTTCGGAGGCAGTGCTCAAGAAACGCAAGGTCGGGGTGGCGGCGCTCGTGATGGGGCTCGCGATCGGCCTCGCGGGGATTCTCGGCTCGCCCATGCGGGCATCGGCCGCCGAGGAGGCCGAGAAACCGCCGACGCTCAAGTGGTCCTTCGCGGGACCGTTCGGGACCTATGATCGCGCCCAGCTCCAGCGCGGCTTCAAGATCTATCGCGAGGTCTGCCAGAACTGCCACAGCCTGAAGCTGCTGTCGTTCCGCAATCTCGGCGAGCCTGGAGGTCCCGGTTTCACGCCGGCGCAGGTCGAGTCGGTCGCGAGCGAATACAAGGTCAAGGACGGGCCCAATGATCAGGGCGAAATG
>DATBBS010000113.1:0-2310 GCA_036270895.1 Xanthobacteraceae bacterium | reverse complement strand
TCCCGCGCTGCCGCACCCGCAGGTGATGGACGTCTATTACAAGGAATACGCCAAGGATTTTCCGATGGTGATCCGTGCGGCCTGGGGCTTCACGGTCGAGACGGCGACGATCGCGATCCGCCTGGTGCTGGGCGGCGTGTTTGACAAATATCCCAATCTCAAGATCGTGCTCGGCCACCTGGGCGAGACGCTGCCCTTCCTGGTCTGGCGCATTGATAATGCGCTGGCGCGGCCGGGTGGAAAGCAGATGAGCTTCCGCGACGTCTTCTGTCACAATTTCTGGATCACCACGTCGGGCAATTTTTCCAATCCTGCGCTGCTGTGCTGCGTGATGGAGATGGGCATCGAGCGCATCCTGTTCGCGATCGACTGGCCGTTCGTTCCCAACCCGCCCGGAACCCGCTGGATGGAAACCGTGCCGTTGTGCGACGAGGACAAGGTGAAGATCTTGAGCGGGAATTCGAAGAGGCTTTTCCGCATGTGAGGCGCGCGCCCGAGTCGTTCATTCCGGGCGGCAGCGCCCAAATGGCTCATGCCTAAATGGGCGGGCTGCCTACCACGCCTGGATCATATGTCCGACGTCGTAAACCGTTGCCGCGACGGCAAGCGCGACCCACACAATCGCGATCACCAGCGCAATGTTGATGTGCGGCAGCGGGTGCTTGGCAATTAGATGGGCCATGGCGGTCGTCCTTCTTCCAACGACGGCGCTTCACCCCGGCTGTTCCGTTTCGAATCGTTGCTTACATGTTACTTAGGCCCGCTTGCCGCTCCCACCAAGCGGCACGCTGCAATGCTGGATTGCGTGCACGGCGTAGCTCACGGCAAGCCTTTGGAAATCCACCCGAAAACCCGACGCGGCGGCGCTCAGCCCGTTAGCGTCGGCCCTCGAAACCCGCGCCGAACCGGGCATTGACCGTCGTGCCCTGGCCATTGGTCTGTTGCACGTCGATCGGGAAGCCGGTGCTCGCGTCCGGGGGAACCTGGCGGGGTGGCCGCGCTACATGGCGCCTTTTCTTGCGCGGCTGTGCGGCGATCTTGGTGCCGCGGCGACTCGCGCCGACGGAAGGTATCTCCGCCGTCTTGGCGGAAGCCGTGGCGCCGGCAGCGATACTTGCAACCTGCCCGCCTTCCGCCGGGAGCTTTTTCTTGCGCGCTTCCGCGCGGGCCTTCAGGTTGGGGCGCGGCAGCACGACACGCGAGAGTGTCGGCGGCGCAATGGCGGCGGTCGTTTCGGCGCCGTCCTGAATGCTTGCGACAATAGTTGCGACGGACGCGCCGCCCTCCGTGGCCGGGCTTGCGAGCGGGGCGTCACCACCCGCGGCCGGCTCGGCCGCGATTGTGCCGGCCAGCGGCGCAGGCGCGCCCGCGTTCGCCGGCGTGCTCTGCGCTTGGTCGACCTGCAGGGCGGCAGTCCGGGTCGTGCTGTCCGCGGCCGGCTCGGCCAGCGCCGCATCGGCCTGCGCCTGCTCGGCAAACTCGACCACGGCGCGCGCCGGCGCCGCCGGCAAGTCGCGCAGGCGCAGGAGCTCGTCGGCGCGTCGGGAATAGGCGAGGAGCTGGAAATGTTGCCAGTCGGGCGTTTCCACGATCGCCTGCTGCATCAGCGAACGGCCGACGTCGGGAACATCGACCGCCTGCTTGACCGGATTGCCGGTACCGACCAACCCAATGCTTGCCGCCAGCACCGCCACGCAGGCAGCGATCACGGCGGTGAGGATGATGCTCAGCTTGGGAAGCATGTTGTTGGCCGCGATGGATGATTGGAAACGCGCCACAGGCCGCTATTCACCGCCCGAATCACCCATAGCAGACTCGAACCCCGACGTGAATCCATGCCGAGCAAAAAGGACCGCGGCTTTCATTGGCCGCGCCGCGGAGGACGGCGCCGCATCGGCGGCGCGCGCCCCGGCGTTGTGTGGCTGGGATTCCGCTGCTACGGTCCGCCGCCTTCGGGCCCGTAGCTCAATGGTCAGAGCTAGCGGCTCATAACCGCTTGGTTGGAGGTTCGAGTCCTCCCGGGCCCACCATCCCAAAAATAAGGCACTGAACGTGAACGGTTTTTGACGCTGGCGCCCGCACCGGCCGCACCGACGCGCAGGTCCGCAGCGACTTGCTCGATGCGGCGGCCGGCTGGATCTCCGATGTGATGGCCGAGCCGCCAATGTCGTAGCGGCGCGGCCTATCGCTACTGAAATCTCGAGATTTACGAAAATTAAGATGGTGGGCCCGGGAGGACTCGAACCTCCAACCAAGCGGTTATGAGCCGCTAGCTCTGACCATTGAGCTACGGGCCCGAAGGCGGCGGAC
>DATBBS010000112.1:0-4903 GCA_036270895.1 Xanthobacteraceae bacterium | reverse complement strand
CATGCCGAACAGCGCGAAATCGCAGGCGTCGAACATCACGCCCAGGAAGCACAGCGCGAACAGGTTGCGATGCCAGCGCGAGAAGGGCAGCCGTTCCAGCCGGCCCACGAGCTCGGCCGATTTCTCCGCAGTGGTCGCCATGAGTCCCCTCCCCGTGGCACGCAGATTTTTGTTTGCGAGCGCGCCGTTGGCGCGAGTTAACAACGAAGCGCGTCCGGCTGACAAGCGATGCGGCTCCATCGTTCCCTCCCCCTTGAGGGGGAGGGACAGGGAGGGGGGTGCCGCTTGCTCATGCGTATGTGGCCACCCCCCCCTCAAGGGGGGAGGGAGCGCAGGCGCAGTGCGCGGCTTCCGATACATCTCCATCCGCTTGCCTCGACCCATCCTCACCCTTACGGTCGCGCCTCCGATGCCGCCGGGGCCGCGCCATGCTCGATGTCTTCACCCATTTCATGCCGAAGCGGTTTCTCGACCGGCTGGGCGATCTCATTCCGGGGCATCCGGTGCTCACCGCCTTCCCGCGCATCGAGACCCTGTGGAGCCTCGACGCGCGCCTCAGGCTGCTCGACGAAACCGACGGGCTGCAGCAGGTGCTCTCGCTCGCCAACCCGCCGATCGAGCTGTTGGCGCCGCCCGACAAAAGCCCGGACGTGGCCCGCATGGCCAATGACGGCCTCGCCGAGGTCTGTCGCAAACATCCCGACCGCTTTCCCGCCTTCATCGCGTCGCTGCCGATGAATAACGTGGAGGCGGCGCTCGTCGAGATCGATCGCGCGATCGGCATGGGTGCGCGTGGCATCCAGGTCTTCACCAACGTGGCGGGCGAGCCGCTGTCTGCCGCGAAATTCAGACCCGTCTTTCGGCGCATGGCGCAGCATGATCTGCCGGTCTGGGTGCATCCGGCGCGTACCGCCCAGTTTGCCGACTATGCGAGCGAGAAGATCTCGGAGAACGAGATCTGGTTCAGCTTCGGCTGGCCGTTCGAGACCACCGCCTGCATGACCCGGCTGATCTATGCCGGCATCTTCGACGAGCTGCCGGACTTGAAGATCATCTCCCATCACATGGGCGGGATGATCCCCTACTTCGCCGGCAAGATCGACCTCGGCTTCCGGCAGATCTTCTTCGGCACGCCGGAGCGCAACCCGGCGGCGGAAGACGCCGGGCTCAAGCAGCACCCGCGCAGATATTACGAGATGCTCTATGCCGATACGGCGCTCAACGGCGAGGTCGCGCCCACCCGCTGCGGCCATGCCTTCTTCAAGACGACGCATTGCCTGTTCGCCACCGACGCCCCGTTCTGCTCCGAGCAGGGCCGCGGCCTGATCGCCAACACGATCGCGGCCGTGAATGCGCTCGAGATCCCGGCCGCCGAACGCGAGCTGATCTTCTCCGGCAACGCGCGCAGGCTGATGAGGCTTTGAGGAAACGCCAAAGGACTCCTGAAATGAAAACCCGAAACATCAAGATCAAGCTGCGCGACGGCGAGATGGGCGCCTATCTGGCGATTCCCGACAAGACGCCGGCCGGTGCGGTCATCGCCATCATGGAGATCTGGGGCGTCAACGACACCATGCGCCACCATGCCCATGAGTTCGCCGAGGCCGGTTTCGTGTGCCTGGTGCCGGATCTCTTTTGGCGGCAGGATCCGGGCGTTGAGCTCAGTGACGCCAATCCCGAGCACGTCAAGAAGGCCTTCGATCTCTACTACGATTTCGACTACGACCTCGCGGTGCGCGACATGGAGGACACGTGGCGCTATCTGGCGGCCCTGCCCGAATGCAACGGAAAAGTGGGCGCTGTCGGCTACTGCCTGGGCGGCAAGCTCTGCTACCTGATGTGCTGCCGCACCGACATCGATTGCGCGGTCGCCTATTACGGCACCTATATCGAGCACAACATCCGCGAGGCCAAGAACCTGCACCGGCCTTTCGTGCTGCACATGGCGATGAAGGACCGCTGGGTGCAGGCGGAGGTGAACGAGCTTCTGGAGCGCCGGCTCGCCCCCAACCCGCTGGTGGCGATCCACAAATATCCCGGCGCCGACCACGCCTTCGCGCGCAAAGGCGGCAAGACCTATTCCAAGCCCGAGGCCGATCGTGCGCTCGCGCTCACGGTAGATTTTTTCGAGCAGCATCTGCAACGATAAACGCCCGACATGGTCGTTACGGCGTCGCGCCGGCCTTCTGTTTCAGAAACTCGATGACGTCGGCGCGGTCCTGGGCGCTTTTCACGGCGTAGAACATCGTCGTGCCCGGCACGAGCGCCTGCGGATCGGTCAGCCACTTGTCGAGCGTCTCGTCGTTCCAGACGATGCCGGACTTCTGCAAGGCCGGAGAGTAGTGATAGTCGGGGACGGTCCCGGCGGTGCGCCCCAGAACTCCCTGATGTTTCGGGCCGGCGCCGTTCTTGTCGATCGAGTGGCAGGCTGAGCAGATCTTGTAGACCTGCTGGCCGTGCACCGGATCGCCCGACGCGAAGGATTGGCCTGGGGACGCGATGGCCAGCATGGCCAGCAGCGCCAGGCGGCTCATGGTTCGGCTGCGCTTGGTGACGGCAAGTCGATTTGCGGTGTTCACGTCTTTCCTCCGGTCGCGCGCGATCGAGCTGCGCTCCGCGTGTTCCGGCGGGCGCATCGGTCCGATGGCGGTAACGACCGCGGCGAGAGCGGATTTATTCCCGCGACAATTCCTTGGGACGAGCGGCGAGGAAATCCTGCATCAGCCCCCTCGCCTCCTCCGGCTTCTCCAGCACCGAGGCGTGGCGGGCACGCGTGATCCAGGCGAGCCTGGCGTTGCGGATACGCGACGCGAGCCAGCGCGCGGCGTCGCGAAAGCTCGGAATGTCGTCGTCGCCGCAGATGACGAGCGTGGGCGCCGCAATTTGGGGCGCGAGCTCGCGCAGATCGGCCGCCTTGAGCGCCTCGCAGGCGAGCGCATAGCCCTCGCCCGGGCAGCGCGCCAGCGCGTCGCGCGCATAGCGCACGTCGGCGACGTCGCGCGCGAGCGCGTCGGGCGAGAACCAGATCTTCAGAAGATCGTCGATCAGCGGCGCGACGCCGGCCGCGCGCGCCGCGCTGGCGCGCTTGTCCCACATGGCGCGCAGCTCGTCGGTGTAGCGCGGCGTGGTGTCGACGAGGATGAGCCGGTCGATCAGGTCGGGACGGGTCGCGGCAAAATGCTGGGCGATCAGGCCGCCAAGCGAGATGCCAGCCACGTGCGCGCGGCCAATCTTGTGCGCCGCGAGAATTTCCGCGAGCTGCGCGGAGAGGTCCGCGATGCCGTAGGGCGCGGCCGGGACCGCGCTCGCGCCGTGACCCGGCAGGTCGTAGCGCAGCAGCGTGAAGTCGGCGCCGAGCTCGGTGGCGAAATCCCAGAAGCGGTGATCGACGCCGAGGCAATGCAGCAGCACCAGCGGCGGGCCGCTGCCCCGGCGGTGCAACGTGACGGCGGAGGCATCGAGGCTGGACTCGGCAGACGTCATATGCGCGCTCCGGATCGCGCAGGTTACCACGCCGACCTGTTGTCGATTGAGCGGATCGGGCAGACCCCCAAGCCCGGAGGACCGTCGCCGGTGAACTATGCGGTGGCGGGTGCCTTGGCGGCGTCGACCAGCGTGCGCGTCTTCGCGACCGCATCGTAGATCGTCACCCGGATCACCGGGTACTTGGCCTTGAGTTCGGTGCCGACTTTCAGCGCCGCCTCGGCGGTGGGATGTTGCGACTTGATCTTGCCGTCGACCTCGACCGAAAAGCCCTCCGTCGGAAAAGTGTTGGGCGGCATGTTGCGCGGCCGCTGCTCGTCTTTTTCGTGGGCGTGGTGGTCCTCGGGCGACTCGTGAAGATCGGATGCCTTCAATATGCCCTTGGTGACACGGACTGCCATTGAGTCAAATCTCCATGTGATGGGGTACCCTACCGGGAGCATTGTTAAGGAATCGAGACCGGCGGGGATGCATTCCATATAGGCCCATTCGGCCGGAAAGCGAGGGCGAACCGCCCGATCCGGCAAAGTACCGGGTATCCAACCGCCAGGCAGCGGCCGGGGCGTTCATGCCAGGGCCAGAGTTGCCACGCTAAGCTGTTGATTTAACGATATTTATAGGAAGCAGCCATTGCCTCAATGGGTCGGCTGTGGCGTCTCCCGTCCAGTTCGCCTTCGCGACCTTGTTGGCGCAGGTGGCCGAAGTCGACGTGGCGAAGCATGGTGCGGTCCGTGTCCGGCGCGTCGCCTGCGCGGTCGCTCACGGATTCATGAAGGAACGGCAGCACCTGAGCCCCGTTTAACACTTGTCTCCATCGCAAAGGACGCCGCCCCATGCCGCTCGCCAAGATTCATGTTGTCGAAGGCCGTTACGACGACGACCGGATGGCCAAAGTGTCCGGCGCCATCCAGGCGGCCCTGATGAACACGCTTCGCGTGCCGCCCGAGGACTTCTACCAGCTTATCTTTGAATTTCCGAAGAAGCGTTTTCTGCACACGCCGTCGTTTGTCGGCATGCATTATACCGACGACCTGATCATCCTCGATCTCACTTTCATCGAGGGGCGGTCGAAGGAGACGCGGCTCGCGCTGTTGAAAGACGTCAACACCCGCGTCGCCGCGGCGGCCCGCGTGTCGCCCGACGACCTGATGATCACGCTCCACGAAGCGCCGGGCGAGAATTTCTCCTTTGGCCGGGGCGAGGACCAGCGCGCCAACGCGGTCGCGCGCGAAACAAAATCGCGCGCCTCCTGATCCGTCGACTTCAGCCGGCGTCCTTTTCGTCGAAGCGTTTGCGCGACGTGAGGATCTCGCTCACATGCGCGCGCGCCCACGAGCTGAGCGGTTCCACGGCCTTCCATAAGGTGCCGCCGAGCTTGGTCAACTCGTAATCCACGCGCTGCGGCGTGGTGGGGTAGACC